>NZ_BLIN01000001.1:300000-479755 GCF_009811555.1 Streptomyces caniferus
GGCCGCCAGGCCGATCACTCCCACGGCCATCATGATGAGGCCGACCAGGTCGAGGTTGACGCTGGACAGGTGCCAGTCCACGGCGAACGTCAAGATGGCACCCACTGCGATAAGACCGATGCATCCACCGATGCCCATGATGGTCCGCTCCCTCCGGTAGGCAAATGCTGCTGACCTCGCGTATGCCCCGGGAGAACACATTCAAGGGCCCTCGGCGCGCGCAGTGCACAACGCCACGGGGCGGTGCTCGTCCTCGGGGCGCGTTCTCCGAGGCAGTCGAGGCGGCTCGCCCGCCCTGTCCCGTGCCCGAGCGCGGCGTCAGGATTGCCGACGGCGGGGCCTTCGGCTCAGGCCTTGAACAGCGGTTCGTAGGGCGTGTTCTCCGGTGTGTAGATCAGGACGAAGTCCTTGGCCTTCTCGATGGCGACCTCGCGCAGGCGGGTCAGGACCGCGCTTTCGGGCGGAAGTTCCAGGCCGAGGGCAGCGGCCGCACGGTCCCGCTGAGCTGCCAAGTCGGGCATGTCCTCCAGATGGTCGGCGGCCGCCTCGCCGCTCTCCTCCGGCGTCAAGGCGCGACAGTCACGCCACCACGGCACGACCAGCAGGAGCTGCAGCAACTCCGGCAGCCCGATCGCCAGCAGAGCCGCGCCGCCTTCGGAGTCTGCGTAGAGGACCGGATGTTCCTCGCCGCCCTCGCCACAGAAGAAGTACGTACCGCCGGCTCCGTCGCCCGCGAAGCCCTCCAGCGCAGCGCCGGACGCGAGGTGGACCTCCTCGACATGGTCTCCCCGGCCGAGGTCGAAGTCGCCCGGCCAGGCGAGGAAGTCGGCAGCCTCGTCGTGTGCGGCGATGGCGGTGATCAGCGCGTGCATGCGCCGCACCTTAGCGGCCGGGTACGACAGTCGAGGGCGGACCGGTGCGGGGAGGCCGTGCCGCGCGGTGACGTCAGAGGGGCAGCGTCACGCGGATGGTCTTGCCGGTCGCCGTGACGACGATGTCGATGGTGCGGGCCAGCCGCTGTATCAGGGGCCAGCCGTATCCACCCGTGGCGTCGGGGTCACGACGGGCGGGAGCGGTGGGGCGGCGCTCGCTCTTGTCGTCGACCACCAGCTCCAGGTAGCCGTCGACGATCTCCGCGGTGAAGCCGGTGAGCCCGCCTCCGTGCCGCTGGGCGTTGGTGACCAGTTCCGTCGCCACCAGGAGGGCATCGACGAGGGCCAGGTCGTCGACCGGGCTGCCGGTCCTGTGCAGCAGGTCGTGCACGTAGTTGCGTGCCTCGGCTGCCCTGACAGGTAGTCCCCGCATCACACTCTCACCTCAAATACGCCCGCACCGTCCCGGCGGCGCCGTATCCCTTGTCCGCCCGCCCGGCGGGCACGGCCGCCCGGGCGCCGCTCTCGCACGGGGCTGCTCTCGCACGGCAGGACGGCAATACTCTCAGGCCGCTTCGCCGGCGCCGCGGCGGGTAGGGGCGTAAGGCACAGCAGACCGCAGACACGGATGAACTGCCCGATGGCGCCGACGGCGTCCCACCGGCGACATCAACCGGATGCGCGGTCGAATGCGAGGGGAATGGTCACGGTAATGGCTTTGCCGCCCGGGGTGGGAATAATGACCACACAGGCGGTGAGTTGCTGAATCATCGGCCATCCATATCCGCCGACCGCATATTTTTCACGTCCCACGGCGGTGGCGGGTTGCCGACGGTTGCCATCGGCTACGGTCACTTCCAGGCGGTCGGCCACGATCCGGGCGGAGAAACCGGAAATTCCGTCTCCATGGCGCTGGGCATTGGTGACCAATTCCGAGGTGACCAGCAGGGCGTCGATGACGGAGAGTTCATCGATATGCGGACGGTGAGCGCTCAGCAGCTCATGAACATGGGCACGCGCCTCCGCCGCTTTCGTCACCGGGGTCTGCTGCGCACCCGTCACACTCTCACCTCACGCCCGATCCATCTCCACGCCCTGGAGCTCCGCCGCCGCCCATCCGAGGGCCGCCTAGAAGGCTACTTCGACGAGAGGGTTCTCCAACGGGTTCCCCGGATCCGAGGGTTTACGCCCACCCGCACGGCGCCACGCGGGTGAAATCCCGGGCCGGCCGCCCGAACGGCGGCCGGCCCTCCGGCTCCGGGCCCGCCCGGACGGCCGGGCCCGCTTCAGACCAGGGGAAATCCCCCGAAATAGACCCCGACCTGATGAAGATAGTCGGCGCTGCTCGCGTGCTCGTCCCCCTCGAAGGAGGGCGCGTCCTTGATCTCCTGCCGGGTGCGGCCGACGTAGACCTTTTCCTCGTCCCGGTCGATGCCGGTCACCGTGCCGGCCGGCAGCACGACCCGCCTGCCGAGGATCCACGGGCCGGTGTCGACCACCAGGTGGGCGGAATCCACCTCGTCAGAATGCTTGTCCACCTTGCCGATACTTCCGTCGACGGCTTCGACGCTGTACCCCACAAGAGCCGCGCCCGCCCTGTAACCGGAGTCGGGAAGGTATCCCCAGACATTGGAACTCATGCGAAATCCCTTCAGCGCGACGCGATAGCGGGCTTTGATTCCGCCACTGCTCACACCCCTTGAGCAAAGGGGAACAGTGACGGGCCCTTTCAGTGTGTCGGTCATCCCGACAACTGCTCTGATGCCCCGAGTCCGGTATCCAAAACAGCAGGCCACGACGGGAGCCGGCAAACGCCCCGTCCGCTGTTCTTCACCAGTGGCTACGGAACGGGCTGGTTCGGCTTTCGGCGGACGGAGCGCCGCTTGAGGAGCTGGAAACACCTCGTGCTCTCCCGCCCTCAGGGAATTCTCCGACGCGATGCGCGCCGGGTCGGGCAGGGCCGGGTCCGGACGGGTCGAGACGGATCAGCGTCGAGTCGGATCGGGGCCGCGGCAGCACTGCCCCGGGACGGACACCTCACGCCCGACGTCACCAACCCGCCCCCCACCGACCCGCCCATTCGCCGGCCCGCCAACTCACCATCGGCACAGCGCCGTTGCCCTCTTCATCACGGAGCGTCGACGACAGGGCGCTCAAGGCCGAAGGCGGAAATCCGACCTTCGATGGCCGCTTTCTTGCCGACGTGGGGGCACCGGGCGAGTCACCGCGACCCTGACACCGGGGTCGGTCGGCCACCCGGTGTCCGATACCCGACCCCCCAGGAGTGCGGGGTGCCCGGCACCCGACCCCGACCGTCGGCCAGCAGCGGCCGGATCATGCGGGCGTCCCTGTCGGCGAACGGCGGGCAAACGCGAAGGAAAAGAAAAGCGATGGCCTGAAATCGGCGGCCAAAAACCGGTGGCCGGAAACCGTCGACCGAGCTTAACGACCGGCGGTCGTACTATTCATCCGTCCGGGTCTTTCATCAGACCAGCCTTGCAATCGGGTAGATAACTCACCGTAGGATCCTTTCTCGTTAGGCCGTTTGGCGTAGGGCGTCGTCATGCCGCGCGCCGCACGAAAGGACGCCTTCTTGAATTGGTCGACACGGACCATTAAGGGCTCTTCATCCATGGTCTTCGCCGACAGACCGCCCCTACGCGACAAGGGGGGTTCCCGGTGACCCAGAATTACGACACCGGACTGGCCGGCGTCTCCGAAACCGCCTTGTGGACCGCGCAGATGCGGGCGGGTGAATCCGGAAAACCGGACGCATTGTTCAGTGACCCCTGGGCCGAGAAATTCGTGGCGGCGGCCGGTGGATTCCACGGCCCGCCCGGGGCGGGGGCCTTTCAGGTACTGCTGCCCGAATGGCTGGCGGTCCGTACCCGGTTCTTCGACGACCACCTCAGGGCCGCGGCCGGCTCGGGGTGCCGGCAGGTGGTGCTGCTGGGTGCGGGCCTCGACACACGGGCCTTCCGGCTGGACTGGCCCGCGGGGACCCGGCTGTACGAAGTGGACCTGCCGGCGGTGCACGCCTTCAAGGAAGGGGTGGTCGCGGACAGCGCCCCTTCGGTGGGCGAACGCATCGCCGTCCCGGCCGACCTGCAAGGCTCCTGGTCAGATGCCCTGACCGAGGCCGGCTTCGATCCGGCCGAGCCGACGGCATGGCTGTGCGAAGGGCTCCTCTACTACTTCGAACCCGAGGTGGTGGAGGCGCTCGTGGCCACCGTGTCCGGGCTCTCCGCGCCGGGCAGCAGCCTGGGCGCCGAATGCCTGAACGCCGAAACCGCCCAGTCCTCGTTCATGCGGCCGTGGCTGGAGGACATGGCCGCCGCGGGGACGCCATGGCCATGGCGGCTGCGGGATCCCGAGAACTGGTGGGCCCGCCACGGCTGGGCCGCCGGAGTAACGGACCTCTGGAGCCTGCCTTATGTCGTGGAGCGGATGGGGGCTTTCCGCAATCTCCTTCAGGGGGGCGAGGAACTCAGCATGCTCTTGGTCACCGGAATGCGAAAGTGACGTACCGATCGCCCTGCCGGAAGGCCGGAAAGGAGTTCCCTCGGAATGAATGATCTCCAGGTAGAAGGTACGGTCACGGAATCCTTTTGCGTCGGCTTCCCGCACCATGGAACGGATGACATCACCCCTGCCGCGAGCATGGTGCGGAAATCAGTACCGCGCGAATACCACTCATATGTCGGCGGAGTCGATGTGCCCTCCGACAATGGCGTCTACTGCATGAGCGCGCGGGCCATGCTGAATGATGTCTTCGCCACGCTGCGGGCGAAAAGAGCACTGGAACGCGGGGCGGGAGATCCGGGAAATCCCCATGTGCTCGCCCGCTGCTCGGTCGCCGACGGCGAGACCGCCCGGGCGGCGGTGAAAGCGGCGGCCGCGGCATTCCCGCAGTGGGCGGCCGCGCCCGCCCGGACGAGGATCTTCGCCCTCGGACGCGCCGTGCATCGCCGTCTGGAGGCGCACCGGTCGGAGATCATCGAGGTGCTGATCCAGGAGCAGCATCCGCGCGTCCTCGCGGAGTGGCAGTTCGCGGGGCTCCTCGGCGGGTACTCCGAGGAGAACCTCCGGTTCTACGCCGACCAACTGCACCAGGAGTTCTCCCGCGGGCCCCGCAGGATGCTGGTCCGTCGCCAGCCGGACGGCGTCGTCTGTGCCAACCCTCCGCAGAACGCCCCGCTGTCGAGCGTGCTGCTGGCGGCCACCGCGATGCTCGCCGGCAACACCCTGGTGGTCCGGGCCCCGCGCAGCGCGCCGCTGGGCGCGATGTACGTGCTGCGGGAGATCCTGGTGCCCGCGCTCGAAGAAGCCGGCGCACCGCCGGGGACGCTGAACTTCTTCTGTGCCGCGCCCCAAGAGGTCCTGGAGTCCTGGCTGGACGACCCGGCGGTCGCCGACATCTTCTACATCGGCCCCTCCGACGTCGGGCTCCGCCTGGAAGCCAAGTGCATCGCCCGGGGCAAGAAGCCGATCCTCGAACTCGCCGGCAACGACGGCGTCGCCATCTGGCGGGACGCGGACCTCGACCGCGCCGTACAGGCACTGACGGAGTGCTTCTTCGGCTCCGGCCAGATCTGCATGGTCCCCAACTACGCCGTGGTGCACCCCGATATCGCGGACGAGCTGCTGGCCCGGCTCGGCGAGGCCGTGGACGCGCTGCGGCCCGGCTACCCCGACGACCCCGAGACACTGCTCTCCCCCGTGGTGCGCAGTGAGAAGTTCTTCGCCTTCCTCGACCAGGCGACCGGTGCGGGCGCACAGGTCCTGCGGGGCGGCCACCGCATCGAGATCGACGGGACGGTCAGCGACAACGGCCCCTTCCTGCAGCCGACCGTTCTGCGGGTGGACGGCTTGGCCGACGCCCGTCGCGTCGATGCCGTACGGGAGGAGACCTTCTTCCCCCTCCTCCCGGTGGTCGTGGCCGAACCCGGCGACGACGCCCTCGTACTGGACCGGATGGTCGCGTTTCTCAACGAGAACGCGTACGGACTGCGGAACTCGGTGTGGGCGCGGGACGACCGGGTCGTCGACCGGTTCGTCCGCGACATCCGCAACGGGGGCCTGCTCAAGGTCAACGACTCCCACGTCGGCTTCCTCCCCTGCCTGCCGACCCATGGCGGGACCGGTCTGACGGGCGGGGTGTACGGGGAGGCCAACTATCCGCCGCTGCGCACGTCCCGGCTGCAGGGCGTGAGCGTCGCCCACGGCGTGCACCCGCGCGATGCCGTGTTCGGCTCCGCGGGCCCCGACCACACCGACAGGAGCGCGTCATGAGGATGCTGGACGAAGCGCGGTCGCACTGCGACCGCCTGCTGCCGGGGCTGTGCTCCGCGCTGGCGGGAGTCCCGCTGGCCGAGCTGGAGCGTCCGGGCAGCCCCGCGATCGAACTGTTCCGCAAGTACGGTGGCGCCGGACTGCTGATCCCCACCGCACACGGCGGCGCCGGGGCCGGTGCCCGGGACGCCGTACGCACCATGGCCGCCCTCTCGTCGTACTCCCCCTCGCTCGGCGCGGCGGTGGCGATGCACGGCTTCTCCGTCGCCACGCTGCGGGCGGTCCCGGAGAGCGTGAACCCCCTGGTCCCCGTACTGCTCGGGGCGGTGGCGGGCGAACGGCTGCTGGTGGCCTCCGCGTTCGCGGAGGGGACGTCCGGGCAGGGCGTACTGGCGCCGACGATGACGGCACGCGCGACCGGGGACGGCCGCTACCGGCTGACCGGGTCGAAGAAGCCGTGCAGCCTGTCCCGTTCCATGGACCTGATCACCGCGAGCGTACGGCTGATGGCACCGGACGGCGGGGAGCCCGAGACCGCCATCGTGCTGATTCCCGCGGCGGCCGAGGGCGTGAGCGTGCACCCCTTCTGGGACACCCTCGCACTGGCCGGGGCGGAGAGCGACGAGGTGCGCTTCGACGAGGTCCCGTGCGGCCCGGAGGAACTGCTGCGGCTGGGGGACGACCCCGCCGACTCCGAACGGCTCACCAGCACCGGACTGATCTGGTTCCAGCTGATCATCTCCAGCGTCTACGCCGGCCTGGCGGCCTCCCTGGTCGAGGACGTCTTCCGGCGGTCCCGCGGCAGCGCCTCGGACCGGGCCGCCCTGGGGGCCGGGCTGCGCTCGGCCCTGCTCCAGCTCGACGCCGTCGCGCTGCGGCTGGAGGACGGCGAGGTCGGTACGGGCGCGCTCGCCGACGCACTGACGGTGCGCTACGCCGTCCAGGACGCGGTGGGCGACCTGTCGGGCCGCTCCGCCGAACTCCTCGGCGGTATGGCCTTCATCCACTCCTCCGACGTCGCCTACCGGCTGGCCGCGGGACGGGCCCTGGCCTTCCACCCGCCCTCGCGCACGAGTACGGCGGCCCCCATGGACGCCTACTTCGCCGGCGAACCGTTCGTCATGCCCTGAGCCGCCGTCCTCGGCCGGCACCGTTCCGTCCCCTCCTGGAGCCCCTATGACCTCGCCCCCTGCCCGGACGCGCGGGCACACGACGACATCGGTCCCCGTACCCGAACGACGGCACGCACCGCCCGGCGCCACCGCGCACGACCCGTCCCCCGAGGAGACGAAGGCCGCGGTGACCGCCCGCTACCGCGCCCATCTGAGCCCCGCCCGCGCCACGCTGGGCGAACTCTTCGGCGGGCTGGTGGAGAGCGGTTCGTCGGGTGCGTGGGTGTTCACCACGGACGGGCGCGCCCTGCTCAACTGCGGCGGCTACGGCGTACTGCTGATGGGCGCCCGGCATCCGCGGGTGGTGCGGGCGGTCACGGAGCAGATCGCGACCCACCCCGTGGCCACCCGGATGCTGCTGGAGCCCCGCGCGGGGGCGGCCGCCGAGGCGCTCGCCGCCGTCACCCCGCCCGGTCTGGATCACGTCCACTTCGCCGGGTCCGGGGCGGAGGCCGTCGAGGCCGCGCTGAAGCTGGCGCGCTGTCACGGCAGAACGACGGTGGTGGCCGCCCACGGGGGCTACCACGGGAAGACGATGGGTGCGCTGTCGGCCACCGGCAACCCGATGTACCGCGGTCCGTTCCTCCCGTTGCTGCCCGGGGTCCGTCATCTCCCCTACGGGGACGCCGCAGCCCTCGAACAGGAGCTGGCGCAGGGCCCGGCCGACTCCGCGTGTGTGATCGTGGAGCCGGTGCAGGCGGAGGCCGGGGTGCTCCCGCCGCCGGGCTACCTCTCGGAGGTCGCTGCCTCCTGCCGGGCACATGGCGCGCTGCTGATCCTCGACGAGGTGCAGACCGGGCTCGGCCGGCTCGGCAGCTGGTGGGGGGCGGACCGCGAGGCCGTCGTCCCCGACATGCTGCTGGTCGGCAAGGCACTGTCCGGCGGTGTCATCCCCGTCTCCGCCATGGTGGCGAGCCGGGAGGTCTTCCAGCCGTTCGGCAGCGACCCCTTCGTGCACACCTCCACCTTCTCCGCGGCCCCGGTGGCGATGGCGGCAGCCGAGGCCGCGATCGCCTGCATCAGGGAAGAGGGCCTGGTCGCCCGCGCGAAGGCGCTGGGCAGTCATCTGCTGCCCCGCATCCGGCAGATCGCGGCCGAGTGCCTCGGGGATCTGCTGGTGGAGGTACGGGGCGCCGGCCTGCTGATCGGCGTCGAGCTGGCCGAACCCGGCCTGACCGCCGAACTCCTGCTGGAGCTGATCTCCCGTGGAGTGATCGCCAACCACTCGCTGAACTCGCACGCGGTGCTGAGGTTCACCCCGCCCGCCGTCCTCACGGACCGGGACGTGGACATCCTGCTCACCACCTTCGAGCAAGCCTGCACGGCACTCTCCGAGAGCCGTCGGAACGCCTGGAAAGAAGAGAGTCGCCCATGCGCTGTGCCGAGTTGACCCTGCTCGTCGACGAGTCCCCCGCCGAGGTGCTCGACGCCCTGGCCGATCTGTCCGGCTTCCCCGCACACGCCCCCGACGTACGGTCGGTGGTCGTCGTCCCGGACCCGGAGCGCCCCGGCGAGTCCGTGAGCCGCTGGGAGGTCCACTTCCGCAGCGGCACGCTCCGCTGGAGCGAGCGCGACCGCGTCGACCGGGAGAACCTGCGGATCGACTTCGCCCAGGAGGACGGTGACTTCCAGCATTTCGAGGGCAGCTGGCAGCTACGGGAGGTCCCCTCGGGGTGCGAGATCCGCTTCGTCGCCCGCTTCGACTTCGGAGTGGTCAGCCTCGCCCAGCTCCTCGACCCGGCGGCCGAGCGGGTGCTCAAGGACAATGTGGCGCGGGCGCTGACGGGCTGGTTCACCGGGGCCCGGCCGGCCGGTGCGGTGCCGGCGGCAGCGGGCCGGAGCTGACGCATGGACACACACAATCTGTGCCAGACGCCCACCACCTACCGGCTGCTGAGGCTGGAGTACCTCCTCGGACTCGCCGTGGCGGCCGGGTTCTTCGTGGCCCATCTCGGCGAGGTGCGCTGGTGGGTGGCGGTGGTCCTCTTCGCGTACATCGATGTGATCGGCTATCTGCCCGGGGCCGTGGCCTTCCGGCGCAGCGCCGACGGGCGGATCCACCGGGCCTACTACGTGCTCTACAACCTGATGCACAGCCTCGGTTTCCAGGGGCTGGTCGTCGCGGGCTGGATCTGGGCCGTCGGCCCCGAGTGGGCGCTGCTCGTGATCCCCCTCCATCTGTGCGGTGACCGGGGCCTCTTCGGCAACTTCGTGAAGTCCTTCACGGTCTCCTTCGAGCCCGCTGCGCATCCGGCGGTGGGCGCCGCGCTGCGGGAGTTCGCGACGGTGCCCTGGTACGCCCTGACACCGTCCGGCGCGGTGCCGGCGAAGCCCCCGGGGCCGCGGACGGGCACCGGGCCGCAGCCGAGCGAGGCGGTGCGGTGAGCGCCCCCGCCGCACTCGGCGACGACGAGGCGGTGGCGGTGCTGCGCCGCCACGGCCGGCACAGCAGCGCCTTTCTGACCATGAACACCGGTATCCGGCGGCTGTGTCCGACGGGCCTGGACGGGTTCGCCGCCTACCGGGAGAGCGGCAGCCGGCATCTGTTCGAGCTGTGCGGCCCGGTCTGCGCGTACGGCGACCGCGAGCGCGTCCTCGCGACGCTGCTGGAACGGGCGCGGGGCGAGCGCCGGCGGGTGGGAGCGGTCCAGCTCTCCCATGACGACGCCCTGCTCCACGCCGACCACGGATTCGTCGTCAACCAGCTCGGTGCGTCCTTCAGCATCGCGCTGGAGGGCTACAGCCTCCGGGGCCAGCGCATGGTCAAGGTCCGCAACATGGTGAACCGGGCACGGCGCGAGGGCGTGGCGGTCCGGGAGACCCCGCCGGGCGAGGCGGACGATCCGGCCCGGACCGCCGCCCTCGACCGCGTGGACGCCGCCTGGCTCCGCGCGAAAGGCCGCCACGTCAAGGAGCTGGACTTCCTCATCGGGGAACGGGGCGGCCCCGGCAGGCCCTACCGGCGGCTCTTCACCGCCGTCCACGAGGGGCGGACGGTGGGCTATATCTCCTACTCGCCCGTCTTCGGGGAGCGCGCGGGCTGGCTCTACGACCTGACGCGCCGGGCGCCGGAGGCACCTCCCGGAACCGTCGATCTGCTCTTCGCCACCGCCCTGCAGCAGTTCCAGGAGGAGAACTGCGGCTGGCTGCACCTGGGCTTCACCCCGTTCGTCCAGTTCGGCGATCCGGTCGGGAGTCCCCGGCCGTCCAGTCCGGTGCTGCGGCGGGTGCTGGAGCTGCTCGGCCGCAAGGGGCAGGCGCTCTACCCCGCGGCGGCCCAGGAGTCCTTCAAGCTCAAGTGGCGGCCGCAGCACATCGAACCCGAGTACCTGGCGTTCCAGAACGGTGTGAGCGTCGCCGCCGTGTGGAACCTGCTGCGCCTGACCAGGACGGTCTGACGGGGCCGCCGTCCCCCCCTTTCCGCCTCGGCCACCCCCCTTCCGCGCCGGCCGCCCGCCCGTTCCGCCTGCTTCCCCGGCCCCGTCCCCCTCCCCCGTGCGTTCCCCGGCCCGTGGACCAGCCCGTCGATCAGCCGTCGATCAGCGACACCAGTGAAAGAGGAACCGAGATGTTGAGCGTGGCACCCGACACCGTCCCTCCCGAAGCCGATCCCGATCAGGCTCCGGACCTGCTGGACGGAGCACTCACCACCGAGCTGACCCCCGAAGGCTGCGATATCGCCTACTGGCTGCGGGCGGTGCCCCAGGGCACCCTGCGCGGCGACCCGATGGGCCGCTCCCGCGAGGTGCCCGTACCGGGCCACATGCTCCTCGACGGTCCGCTGCGCGAGGCGGTCATGCAGGAGATGGCGTTCCGTTCGATGGCGGAGGAGAAGGCGACCCGTGCCCTCTCCTTCCTCGTCGCCCACGCTCCCGACACCGCGGAGCTGGACTTCTTCACGACCCAGTTGATGGACGAGGCGCGGCACGCCTACGCCTTCCGCGGACACCTGCGCGAACTCGGCGTCCCCCAGGAGGACTTGGCCGAGACCATGGAGAAGCTCGCCGGGACCGACCGCGAGGCGGTCCTGGACCCGCTGGAGCGCTTCGGACGATCCGTCCTGGAGGACGACGGCGACTACATCGGCGGGGTCGTCACCCTCACCGTGCTGGTCGAGGGTGTCCTCGCGCCCACCGCGGAACTGAGCGAACGCAAATGGCGGCCGCTCGACGCCCCGGCCGCCGAGATCGAGCGGGCGGCGGGCATCGACGAGATCCGGCACCTCTCGGTGGGCTCCACCATCGTCCGGCGGCATCTGCGGCGCCGCCCCGAGGACAAGGCGCGCATCGGCGCACTGATGGAACGAGGGAACCGGCTGTGGGCCGGGCTGCCGGTGCAGGAGATGACGTACCGCAGGGAGGAGCTGTTCCAGCAGGGGCTGGAGCAGCACCGCGCCCTGGTCGGCGACTACGAGGTGTGGCCCGGCCGCCGGCTCGTCGACACCACGGCCGAGGAGCGGATGCGCACCGCCCTCGACTGGGCCCGCCGGACCCAGGAGACGCGGCTCGTGTACATGGGGCTGGGCGGATGAGCACGACGGCAGGGCGCGGCGTGCCGGCCCCGCCTCCGGCCGAGGGCGGCGCGGCACGCCGGATCAACGGGGTGTCCCAGGACGACGGTACGGCGCAGCGCCAGGAGGCGGACCGGGACGAGGACTTCCGCGAACTGTCCCGGCGCGTCCACGACGCGGGCCTGATGAAGCCCCGCCGGGTCCGCTACGCCGGCCGGATCACGCTGATCTGGCTGTTGAACGGGCTCGGCTGGGCGGCCCTGGTCCGCTGTGAGCGCGAATGGTGGCAGGTCGTCCTCGTCGCGGGCTGGCTCGCCGTATGGAGCGAGCAGCTGGCCTTCGTGGTGCACGACGCCGGGCACCGGCAGATCTCCCGGCACCGCCGGACCATCCAGGCACTGGGCCTGGTGCACGCCAACCTCGCCCTGGGGGTCTGCTTCGGCTGGTGGGTGCAGCATCACAACCGCCACCACAACCACCCCAACCACCTGGACCTGGACCCGGACATCCTGCGCCGGGTGGCGGTCTTCGCGCCGGAACAGGCCGGGCAGCGCTCCGGCCCGGCGCACTTCCTCGCCCGGAATCAGCGGTACCTCTTCTTCCCCCTGCTGGGCCTGGAGGCGGTGGTCCTGCGGATCGCCGGTCTCATCGCGCTGCGCCGTCGGGCGATCCGCCGCCCGTGGCTGGAGGGCGGTCTGCTGCTGACGCATGTGACGCTCTACCTCGGAGCCGTCCTGGTGCTGCTGCCGCTGCCGGCCGCGGCGCTCTTCCTCGCCGTCCACCAGGGGCTGTTGGGCTACCTCCTCGGCCTGGGCTTCGCCGTGAACCACAAGGGGCTGCCCACCCGCACCGGCGGCGAGTGGAGCTGGCTGGAGCGGCAGGTGCTCACCGCCCGGACGCTGCCGACCGGCCTGCTGGGCGACTTCTTCCACGGCGGGCTGAACTACCAGATCGAGCACCACCTGTTCCCCGGCATGCCGCGCGCCGCACTGCGCCGGGCCCACCCCATCGTCAGGGACTTCTGCCGTGAGCGGGGGATCGCGTACACGGAAACAGGGGTCCTGGAGTCCTACCGCGACCTGGCGCGCCATCTGGACTCGGCGAGCCGGATCCTGCGCGAGAAGACCGCCACCGGTTGAGGGGCGCCCGCACACCCGCGCAGCCAAGGAGGAGGAAACCTGTGACAGCACCCCCGCACACCGCCCGGCCGGAGGCCCCACCGGCGGACGTCTACCGCGCGGCGATGGCCCACGTGCCGTCGTGTGTGTCCGTGGTGACCACGAACACCCCGGTGGGCCCTGTCGGGGTCACGGTCAGCGCCCTGCTGTCGCTGTCCCTGAGCCCGCCCGCGCTGGTGGTCTCCCTGACCTCGTCGGGGCAGACCCTGCCGTGGATCCGCCGCAGCGGTGCTTTCGGGGTCAACGTTCTGGGCTGGGAACAGCGCCATCTTGTCGAGCGGTTCGCCACCGGCCCTCCCCAGCGGCGCTTCGACGGTGTCTCCCACGCCTTCCACCTGGGCCAGCCGTTGCTCGTCTCGGCGCCGGTGCGGATCGTCTGCACGCTCGAGGCGGCCCGGGAGGAGTGGGACCACACCCTGCTGACCGGACGGGTGGTCTGGTGCGGCCACCGCCCCGAATCGGCCGGGCTGCTGCTGCACGGACGCGGCCGGCACCCCGTACCGCACCACGCCGCCGGCTGAACCGGCCGGTGTCACGAAAGCTGCCGCGCACGCGGCATCAGCGGGCCCCCGCTCGGGGTGCCCGTCCCCTCGAAGTCCAAGGAGACTGCGCTCATGGGCACCAGCGACACATTCAGGGACTTCATCGGTGACATCGCCGATGACACGAAGAAGGCGTTCGACGAGCTCCTGGATCGCGACGACGATGACAAGGACTCGGACCTCGGCCTGGCCAATCTGCCACTGCAGGCCCTCGCCGGTCTTCCGGCGGAGACACTGCGGTCGCTGAGCACCCTCGCCGCGGTGCAGGGCCTCACCGGCAAGAGCGGGAAGAAGAACAGCGGCGGGGTGAACCCGCTCACGGCGCTGGCCCTCACCGGCAACCCGCTCGCGGCCCTCGGCGCGGCAGGCAATCCGGCCGCCGCCCTGGGGCTGCTGGCCGGCGGAGCACCCCATCCCGGCGCGGGCCTCGGCCAGGCGGCGGGCGCTCTCAACCCGTTGGCCGCGGCCGGCCAGGTCACCAACATGGTCGGCGGAGCGGCGGACATGGCGAGCGGATTGGCACAACTGCCGCAACAGATCGCGCAGTTGAGCGAGCTGATCGGCACGCTGACCAGTGTGCTGGAGAGCGTCCAGGGCCTGGTCCCGAAGATGCCGAAGGCGCGGGCGTAGAGGCCGGCTGACGGCCGCGTCACCCCCGGCCGGTCGTGGGTAGGGCCGGCCGGGGGGCGTTCTCCGGGGGCGGGGCTCGTTCTCGGGGGCTCGTGCTCCGGGGGCGGGGCTGCAGACCGGCCGTGCAGACCGGCCGTACGGACAATCCGTTGAGGAAGGCAGGTCCCGGCGAGTGGCGGGAAAGGTCGGTGATCGCGTACGCGTGGTGGCCAAGGTGCTGGGTCAGCTGGTGGCCGACGAGACCCGTCGGTCCGGGCGGCGGCACACCGGCGAGGCGGACCCCGAACAGCGACGGGCCCGGGCCGTCCGCAACGCGCTGGAAAGCCTCGGCCCCTTCTACGTGAAGATCGGGCAGATCCTCTCCACCCGGCCGGACATGGTCCCGCCCTCCATGATCGCCGAACTCCAGAACCTCCACGACGAGGTGGCGGTGCAGCCCTTCTGCGTCTTCGAGCCCGCATTGGAGCGCGACCTCGGGCCGGACTGGAAGCTCCGCTTCGACGACATCGACACCGAACGCCCCCTGGGGGCCGCGTCCCTGGCGCAGGTCCACCGGGTGACGCTGGCCGGCGGGCGCCCGGGAGTCATCAAACTGCAGCGGCCCGGCATCCGTGACGACGTCCTGACGGACATGGCGATGCTGCGGCGCGCCGCCCGGATGGTCACCCGCGGGGCGCCGCGCTTCAGCTCCGTCGTGGACGTGGAGTCCATGCTCGGCATCGTCTTCGACGCCATGGAACCCGAACTGGACTTCACCGGTGAGGCGGACAACATGGACGTCGCGCGCGAGTCGATCCGCGGCTTCCGCTCGCTGGACGTCCCCAAAGTGATCGTCGCCAAGCCGCGGGTCCTGGTGCAGGCCATGGCGCCGGGCACCTCGGTACGCCGTATCGACCAGGCGGACTTCTCCGACCGTGAGCGTAAGGAGATGGGCCGCGAACTGCTCGCCTTCATGTACCGCGGGTACTTCATCGACCGGTTCTTCCACGCCGATCCGCACCCGGGCAATGTCTTCGCCGTACCGGGCGGACCCGCCACCCTCATCGACTGGGGCATGGTCGGCCGCATCGACCAGCGCACCAGCATGAGCCTCCTGCTGGTGCTGATGTGCGTCGCGCAGAACGACGGGCACGGGCTGGCCACGGCGTGGACCGAGATGGGGCGCGCGACCCCCTGGTCGGACATCCCCGGCTTCCGCTCCGACATGGCCGCCCTGGTCCCCAAAATCGCCTCCGCCTCGCTGGACGACCTCGACTTCGGCGTGACGCTCACCTCCGTCCTGCAGAAGGCGAGCCGGCGCGGCATCGCCTCCAGCCCGGCCGTGTCGATCCTGGGCAAGTCCTTCGCCAACCTGGAGGGTTCGGTCCGCTGTCTGGCACCGGAGCTGGCACTGGCCAAGGTCTTCCAGAAGGAGGTACCCGGCATCATGGTCCGGCTCCTAGGAGAGGCCGCCTCCTGGCAACAGGGCGCCCGGACCACGCTGGAAGCCCTCCTGGGATCCGGTTCCGCCGGCCAGCAACTACGGGCCCTGGGCGACGACTTGTCCAACCGGCAGCTCTCCTTCCAGACGAGCCGTACTCACCGGGGCACCGCCCAGGGCGGCGAACGGCGCGGCATGCCCCGCGGCCTGCTGGCCCTGGGCGCCCTGGCGCTCTATCTGGATCACCGGCGTCGCGGACGGTGAAGGAATCCCCCCGGGGCAGCCACACCGCCCCGACGCCGCGCGGTGTCTCACCCGAGGGCGACGAGCCGCTCACGAATATCGCCGACCAGCTCGGCCTCGTGCGGACTGAGGTAGAAGTGACCCCCGGGAAACGCCCGCGCCGCGCAGCCGGCCGAGGTCAGCTCCGCCCACGCCCGGACGGCGTCGGGGGCCGGATCAGGGTCGTCCGACCCGAAGTAGGCGACGACGGGGATGTCGACGACAGGGGCCTTGGGCTCGTCCACATACGCTTCGATCAGCCGGTAGTCCGCACGGATCGGCGGCAGGAACAGGTCCCGCATCTCGGGGTCGTGCAGGAAGTCCGCCCCCGGGCCCCCGAGCCCGCCGACCCTGGCGAGCAACTCCTCATCGGTGAGGCCCCCGTCCCCGCTGCCGAGGTGCCGCAGACGATGCGGAGCGGCCCGGCCCGAGACGAGAAGCGCCACCGGACCCACCGCCCCGCGCCCGGCGAGCAACCCGGTGACCTCATGCGCCACGGAAGCCCCCATGCTGTGGCCGAAGAAGACCGTCCGGGACGTCATCTGAGGCTCCAGCACGTCGGCGATCCGGCCGGCCAGCTCCGCCATGCTCGTGATGCCGGGTTCGGCCATGCGCGTCTCACGGCCCGGATAACACACCGCGCTCACTTCCCAGTCGGCCGGAAGGTGCCGGGGCCAGGTACGGAAGAAACTCGCCGAGCCGCCGGCGTGCGGGAAACAGACGAGCCGCAACCGGGGCGCGGCCACCGGCTGATAGGTACGCAGCCACTGCCCGGAGTGCGGGCCAGAAGAGAGAGCCATATCGGGAAGCTTAGGGGCCGGACCTGGGAAGGCGCGGGGCGCACGCCTGCTGGGCGGCCCGGGCAGGGGGAGGGGCAGGGGCATCGGCACGGGTACTGGCACGGGTCTCGGCAGGGCTACCGGCGCCGCTCGCCAGCCGCTCACAGCCGCTCACAGCACCTTGTTCCGACCGCCCCGCGCGTCCCCCTCCACGTGTTGGAAGGCCTTGCACAGTCCCACCAGCAGCAGTGCGAACACGGGCACCCACAGGAGGCGGGCAAGGACCCAGCCCGGCGTATCGGGCGCGGTGTGGAGGCCGGAGTGCGGACCGGTGAGCGCGAGAGTGATCGCGGTGGCCGAGAGCATTGCGGTCTGGTGCCAGAGGAAGATCGTGATCACGGAGAGGTTCATCAGGGCCACGGCCGCCCAGGCGAACTGACCGGGCGTGGCGCGCCGTTGCCCGCCGGGAGCACGGCCGGGATCACGACCGAGAGCATCGCCAGCCACATGACCGGGCGAGTGCCCAACGACGCCGGGCCGCCGCTGCCCGACGAGCCGGCGCAGCGGACCGCACAGCAGGAGGGCCGCGCCGCACTGGGCCAGACCGAACGTGACGGCGGCGAGCGAGACCGGGTTGAGGTTCGACATGGCGGTGCCGGGAACACCGACCATGCTGGCGGGATAGCCGCCCCACACGATCAGCGCGGCGGTCGCCAGGACTCCGGTGACCAGCAGCGCGACCGCATGCCGGCGACGGGCGAAGCCACCGGCCGCCCACACCGCACCCAGGCAGTACGGCACCAGCCAGCCCGCGAGGACGTTCACGTTGCGGACCGTCTCGACCCAGTCGACACCCCCGCCGGCGAAATGCGCCAGGTCCAGCACGGCCACGACGGCGCACGCCACCACGGCTATCCGTCCCGGCGCCCGCTGGACGAGGGGGCTGGCGGCCGTCAGCACGAGGAACACCAGCAGGAACCACAGGGGCGAGACCACCAGCTTCAGCAGCGTGCTGATCGTCTCGTGGGCGACCCCGGCGACGGCCAGGCCGAGCACCACCAGCATCCACAGGAACAACAGCGTGCCCACCGGTCGCAGCAGCCGACGCATCCGCCGGACCAGCCAGGGGCCGTAGTGGGGGCGGCCGGCCCCGGCGGTGGCGTAGCCCCGGGCCGCGACCCGCCCCCCGACGAAGAAGAAGACCGCCAGAGGCTGCAGCACCCAGGACACCGGCGTCAGAGCGGGCATATGGCGCAGCGGGCTGTCCCCCATGAGGTGACCGTCGGCCCGCAGCGTCACCGCGGTCACCAGCCAGTGACCGAGCACGACGCCGATGGCGGACAGGGCCCGCAGCACATCGATCGCCCGGTCGCGGTCGGCCGGGGTCGCCGCGTCGATCCGGAGGACCAGCGCGTGCAGCCGACGCAGGAGAGACGGTCCGGCGGCCGCACTGCCGGCCATCGGCGCCCCGCTGGGCCCGACCGGAGGGCGGAGGCGTACGTCAGCCACGAGAGACCTCCGCCGTCCGCCCCGCCGCGATCAGCGCGAGGTTGCGCAACGGGAGGCTGCCGGGCACGAGATAGTCGCTGTGCCCGCCGGCACCCGCACCGAAGAGCCTGGCCCCGAAGGACCGGGACACCGGATCGGCCCCGAAGCCCACCGTCCCCCCGAAGGTGGGCAAGCTGACATGCGGCGCCCCCGCGATCCAGTCGTTCGCTCCCCGCCCCGCCCACACCGGAACCCCGTGGAGCTCCGCCGCCGACCCCACACCCATACCGGGGCTGCCGAACACCGCGAGCCCGGAGAGAGACGGGAACTCGGCGCGATCCCCTCCCCCGACGGCGCTGCCGCAGACCACGGATCCGTACGAGTGGCACAGCAGCGTCACACGCGCCGCCGGATGCACGGCCCGCAGCTCTGCCAACAGCCGCCGCAACCGCCCGCCGCCCTCATCGGCACGCGCGGTGCTCAGCACATCCCGGCTCATGGTCCGGGGCGCGCGATAGCCGTACCAGGCCACCACCGCCACCGGGACGCGGGAGACCCGGCGCATCTCCCCGTAAAGCGCACGGGCCCCGCCGCCGAGCGAGGCCCGACGCGAGCCGAGGTAGTCGAAGGTGTCGACCGTCGTGTCCGACCCCGGCACCAGAACAGCGACCCGCCCTGCGGTCGCAAGGTCGCCGAGCACCTCCACCGCCTGCCCGTCGCCCACCGCACTGAACTCCAGGAACTGACGCGTCCGCACACCCAGTTGCCGCACATGACGCTCCCGGTCACCGTCCCCGATCCGATGCGCGGCGCGCTCGGCCGCGGCAATGGAGGCCCGGTTCACGGCATAACGCGCATCCAACGTGCCGGCCGTGACGGCGGGAAGCCGTGACGAAGAGGGAGTACCGGCAACCGCGGACCGTGCCGCCGCACTGACCGACAACACCATCGCTGCGGCAACGACCACCAACAGCCCACGTCTCCCCCACCTACGAGACCTACGAGACCTACGAGCCCGCATGAAGGCCGCCCCCTTCCCGCCATCGGTTCAACCGCACAACCGCACAACGGTCGAACGGCTCAACCGCTCAACCGTTCAACCGCCCACTGACGAAAAGGCTAGAAATGCGCACCCGGAAAATCGTCCCGCTCAGGCGCCAACTGAATCTGTAGCTCCCAGGTATGACCGACCACCGTGAATCAGCAAGGAGAGCTACTGGCAGGACGCCGTCCGAGCACCAAGAGCTACTGACTCCCCTGCACCCGCATCCCCGAGCACCATCGCAGCGGATGGCCGACCCGCGGGGAACCGCCGACGTCCCGCATCGCCCCTGAGCCCCTGAGCCGCTGAGCCGCTGAGCAGCAGGCTTCGCGCCGGATCCCGGCTACCGGCCCGAGAGTTCGCGTTATCCTACGGCCGGACTGACATCCGCATACGTGTTTCCCACAGCCCGGCCACCGGTGCGCATGTCAGACGGGGAGGGGAACGTCGTGCTGGACACACGAGAGCGGCCTTCCACACCGGACAGCGCCCTGAAGACCGATCCCACGAGCCCACCGAAGGCGACTGACGTGACGACCGACATGACGACTGGCATGCAGTCACGACTCCTTCTCTGCCCGACGAACGAGGGTGAGGGCGCATGACGATCCGCGTACTGGTCGCTGACGACCAGACCCTGATCCGCGAGAGCTTCGGCATCCTGCTCAATGCGCAGCCGGACATCGACGTGGTCGGCGAGGCCGTGAACGGCGAGGACGCGGTCCGCCAGGTCGGCGAACTCACCCCGGACATCGTGCTGATGGACATCCGGATGCCGGTCCTCGACGGCCTGGAAGCCACGCTGCGCATCACCAAGCACAACCCAGACGTCAAAATCATCATCCTCACCACCTTCGACTCGGACGAATACGTCTACGAGGCCCTGCGCGTCGGCGCGAGCGGCTTCCTCCTCAAGGACTCCTCGGCCCACCAACTCGCCGACGCGGTCCGCACCGTCGCCCGAGGAGGAGCCCTGCTCGCCCCGACGGTCACCAAGCGCCTGATCGAAGAGTTCTCCCGACTCCACACCCCCCGCCTCCGCAACGAGCGCATCGCCGACCTCAGCGAACGCGAAACCGAAGTCCTCCGCCTGATAGCCCAGGGCCTCTCCAACTCCGAACTCGCCACCCGCCTGGTAATCGCCGAACAAACGGTGAAGACCCACGTCAGCCGCATCCTGGTCAAGTTGGGCCTACGCGACCGCACCCAGGCCGCCGTCTTCGCCTACGAGGCGGGGTTGGTGGTGGCGGGGCAGTGAGGCGCGGCGGGGCCGAGCCGCATTCGTAAGACCGCGGCCCCGGAGCACGCCGCAACCGGGGCGAACTGGCGAGGAGGGTGCGCATCTGCCCATCCGGGAGCGGTGTAACTCCCGAACGGGCCGCAGCGAGCGACGCTGTAGAGCGTGGAGCCACGCAGTCAGGCGGCAGCGGATCCTGAGGATCCGGACGGCGGTCCGTCCTGCAGGACCAAGTCCGTTGCGCGGTAGGCGGTCTTGTCCGCATCCGGTTGAAGGAAACGACTGGCCTTGCCGCTCCACGTAATGATGAGCTCGTCACGGGCGCGGGTGGCGGCGACGAACGCCAGAGAGCGGGCTCGCTGCTCCTCCTGGCGGTAGCGATCCGGATTGTCGTAGCGGTACCGCTCGATGCGCTGGTGCGGCACCTGCCCCTCGCCCACCGAGGTCAGGAACACACGCTGGAACTCTAGCCCCTTGAAGCGGTGCATGGTGCCGATGCGGACGGCGTCCAGGTCGGAGCCCACGCCCGCCTTGCCGAGTTCCACCACTGGAAGGCAATACGGAGCCCTGCCCAGGACGTTGGCGAATTCCTGGGCGGAGTTGCCGTCCGGGACGCTGACGGCCATCGCCGAGTACCGCGTGCCGTGGCTGTCATGGCGTTCCTTGATGAGCGTGGCCACGGCACGCATCTCGGTCAGCCGATCGGGGGCCCGCCAGAGCTGGGGGGTGAGCCCGGTGAGCACAGACCGGTAGCCGTCGAGGGTGTCGGTTCCGTTGTCGAGATCATCGAAGGATTCCCCGGTGATCAGACGGTTTGCACTGCCCAGGATCTGGCGGGTGGTGCGGTAGTTGAGGGTGAGACGGCGCGAGGCGCGACCTCGGATCTCGATGCCCTGGTGGCCGAGGATGATCCGGCTGCCGTAGATGCGCTGGTGGGCGTCGCCGACGAGGAAGATGTCGTTCGGCCCTTTGTGGACCATGGCGCGCAGCAGGCGCCAGTGCGAGGCGGAGAGGTCCTGTGCCTCGTCGACCACGATGTGCTGATAGCGGGGCTTGAGCCACATGCCGCTGCCCGCTTCCCGATGGATGAGGTCGCGGCCGCCCTGCTGATCCTTGTAGCGGGCCTGCTCCTCGACACGGGCCATGCGACGCTGTTCGAGGCCGGCGGCCTGGTCGGCGATGAGCGCGTAGGTCGTCTGCCGTGGCGGCGCGGCCAAGTGGTCCTGGTACGCCTGCACCAGCTGCCATACGTCGTGCCTCTGGGCCGTGCTGATGCGCGGGCGTCCCGCCCGACTGACGCGCCGGTATGCGTCCCACGAGCCGCAGCGGGCCGCGAGGATCACATGCTTCAGCTCGGCGTCCAGAAAATCGGCGTCGTATCCGAGCAGGCCCGTCTCCGCGAGCACGGTGTGCCACAGGTTCATGGCCGCCTCTTCGTCCAGCGGCCACCCCACCTCCAGCCCGGATTCCTGGACGACTTCGCGGGCCAGCGCGTCGACGGGCCTGACGTCGACACGGCGCAGCAGCGCATCGCCGCCGAGCTGATCCAACCTGTCTTTGAGATCAAGGGCCAGATTGGTGTTGTACGTGGCGAGAAGCACCGGGCGGGAATGCCCGGGTGGCAGACGGTCAACGAGATGGCGTACGCGGTGCAGGGCGACAACGGTCTTGCCGGTTCCGGGGCCTCCGGTCACCTTCGCCGACCCCTTGAAGTCACCTGTTGCGAGGCGCTGTTGCTCCGGGTGGAGGAAGAGCCGCCAGGCGTCGAAGCTCTTGCCCAAGGCGCCGAGGACGGCGTCGTCGTCGGTTTCCGCCTGGGAGACGGCACGCCTGGCCGCCTGCGCCCAGTCGCCCGTGTTGACATCCTCATCTGCACGCCACTTGTCCGTGATGTGCCGCCGCACGTCCTCCGGATCCACCCGATCACGCAATGCCAGTAGGACGTCACGGGTGAGTTCGGGGAGGTTGTGGGTGAGGAGTTTCCCGAACTGCTCGTCCGTGGTGACCTTGCGGAGGGCGGGCAGCAGAGCAGGAATCACTCCGAGACCGGTGAGGGTGCGGTCGTCGTACCGACCGAACAGGGGCGTCCGCAGGCTGCTGTCAAAGGGCGGGGGCCCTGCTTGGGGCGCGGCGACGTCAGGTGGGGAAGGTGCACCGGCTTCGACCCGGACATCGCCTTCGGTCCGGTCGAGCAGTGCGACGACGTTGGCGCTGACCTCGCTCTGGTCGACGACCTCAACGGCACCCGAGACCGGGTTGATCTCCACGGTGAGGCGGGTGAGTTCGTCGCGGGCCCGTGCTCCGTCGCGCACCGCGAGGACCCGCATCTCGTCTCCGTCGTCCGTCGACAGGAGCAGGACCATGCAGTGGCTGTCGGCGTGTGCTAGATGGAGGTCTCCGTTGTTTCCCGCGGCACGCAGGAAGGACAGGCGTAGCGCCCGATTGGTTCGGTCGGCGCGGAGGCGGTGGACGAAGTCTCCCACCGCGTCCGCCACAGCCCTGCCGCGGCGTTCGAGGTCACCGTGCGCCTGTCGGCCCACCTGAACCCGCGTCCTGGCCCGTCCTGCCGAACGACCCGCCCCATAGTTCATCCCGCGGCCCCCTTCTCGCCCAGCAGACGGGCGAGTTCCTCGACTTCCCAGGCATCCGGCGCGCGCACCTGCCAGCCTGCTGCCGCGCACTGCGCCATGTACGCGCCGTCCTCGGCGTCCTCGGTCAGGACTACCCCGATCTTAGGGCCGGGCCAGGCGAGTTCGACGGTGCGCACCACACCGTCGACGTCCCAGTTCGCCCTGCCCGCGGGGACATCGCCGCGGGCCGCCAGCCGTTCGGCGAGTGTCGCGACCTCCGGGTCACCCCACTTCGAGAGTTGCCCCAGAACGAGTTCCCACGCGGTGCGCTCCAGTGGAGTCATGTCGTCGCCCGCTTCGGACGCCTCGGCTGCCGCTTGTTCCTTCGCCTCCGCCGCCCCCGCCGGCGAGTGGTCGTCCGCATCGGACGGGCTGAGCCCGGTGCCCTGGGCCTCGTCGCGCAGCGCGGGCAGCAGCCCGCTGACCGGGCCCGCCGTGGCGGCGAGCAGCGTGGCGTCGAAGGTATCGAGCGTGGTGCGGGCGAGCACCAGACCGTCGGCCTGGCCACCGCCGGTCGGGTCGAGGAACTGGATGATGTTGCCCCAGCACAGCCACGCCTTCCACCGGCGGCGGTGGTCGGCCCGGTCCCCCTCGACGGCCTCCGGCCGGTCGTCGAGCACGGCGAGGGCACTCCACCGCAACGCCTTGCCGTCGGCACGCCGGGCTCCGGCGACGACGAGCGGCACCCCGGAGCCGTCCTGGAACGACAGCAGCTTGATCCCTTGTCCCGAAACGGCCGGTTCGGACTCGCCGCGTACCGCGGCCTCGATCCACCCGGCGGCGGTGACCGGATCCGCATCGACCAGCTCCCGCTTGCGCAGGGCGGCGGGCACACTGACGGCGAGCTGGGCGAGCTGCTGCCACTTGCTCAGCCGGGGGTCGTGCAGGAAGCCGAGCAGGGAGGGGACGGCTCCGGTGAACAGGAGCTTGTCCACTTCCGAGGGGTCGCGTCGCGCCTTCCGCCACTGCTCGCGCACCATGGCGCCGGGGCCCGCTACGGACGTCACGTCGTACGGCGGCCAGGCCGCGTCGGCCTCGGCTCCCGCGATGACGGCGGCGAGCGGATCGGGTGCCGCGTCCGGGCCCGGCGCCGGTTCGTTCTTCAGGGCACGGTCCCAGGCCGCGACGTCATCCCAGGTGATCTGCCAGACGAGTATCCCATCGGCCCGCAGGCGGGCGCGCTTGGCCGCGTCGGCGGCGATGCGGTTCGTGCGGGAAGAGGCGTGCCAGCGGTAGCCGTCCAGGTAGACGGCTATCGGCAACGGTGGTGCCCCGTCGCTGGTCGTGTCGCCGGCGACCGGGCGGAACAGCAGGTCAGGGCGGGTGCGGTAGCCGTGCAGGTCCTTCTGGGCGACGACCTCCCAGCGAACCGGGCTGCCGTCCGGCCGGGTGAGGGTGAACTGTTTGCCGTTCCGGCCGGTGGGCGTCGAGGCGTGGTCCGCCGAGGCGGCGTTGCCCGGAGCCGTGAGCCAGCGGTCGAGACATTCGATGAAACGGCGCTCCAGGTCGCTCTCCGCCTGGTCGGCGAAGCGGATTTCGGCGTCGGCCGAGTCCTTGCGCACGTCCCATCCGCTGCTGCCGTCGGAGCCCAGCAGATGGTCCAGCATCCACAGCGCTTCCTGCCGGTCGAGGTCCTTGTAGTCACGCTCCGGGGCGTAGCCGAGCAGGCAGCGGTGGCAGGCGCGGCGCGGGGTGTCCTTGCAGGGGCACTTCCGCAGCTCTCGCTGGGCGGCGGCGAGTACTGCGCGGAACTCCTCGCCGTCGCGGTCCACAAGGCGCTGCAGATAGCCGGTGCCGCCAGGCAGGGCGTCGTACAGGACCAGGTAGTTGCGGGTGAGGTCGGTCTCGCGGTCGGGTTCGGTGGCGGGTGCGGAACGGATGTGCGCCGGGTCGCCGCCGTATCGCTGAGCCAGGCCGAGGTGGAGAGCGGCGGAGAAGGAGGCGAGGCGCTCGGGGACGTTCAGCGTGGCGGCGGGCAGCAGGATACGCAGGGCTTCCGTGCGGTGCTCGGTGGCGGTGATCACCTGCGTGTCGTCCGGCCTGGCCTGCTTGTCGCGGCGCCGGGTGGGGCACCACGGCCGGTGGTGCGCCAGCTCGGCCCGGCCGAGCAGGGACTGGCTGACCGTGTCCTGTGCGGGTCCGTGGCCGGGCTCGCGGTCGGTGGCGCCGCCACACCGCGGGCAGACGGTGAAGCCGGTGATGGCCACTTCGGTACCGGCGAAGTACGTGTCGTTGCGCCTGCCGTGCCTGCTCTTGCCGAGGTTGAAGCGGCGGATGACCGCCTCGCGGACGTGGTCCACACCAAAGGTGGTCTTCTGGTGACGCCAGGTCTGTTTGATGTCGGCCGGGTCGATGTCGACGGCGGTGACGGTCGTGTACCTGGTCCGGGTGCGGCTGTCCCTGTCGTCGACGATCCGGGCGTCGTCCCGCTTGTCATGGGCGGTGACCTTGCGGGGCACCACCACTCGGTGCAAGGCCGTGCGCCCGCCGATACCGGAGCCGCCGCAGCGCGGGCAGGCCGAGGTGTCCTGCTCGGCACGCGCACCCGTGCGGACGTGACCGCATTCCTTGCACACCCGCCATGTCTGCAGCCCTGCGGGCGTGCCGTCGGGGGTGTCCCGCCTGTTGGGGCCGAGGTCGAAGCCGTCGACGACGTGCCGGTAGCCGCGTACGTAGTAGGCGTTGCCCGGAGCGAGTTCAGTGAGCGCGGCTTCGGCGGGCCGGTCGTACGTCCGCGGGTCGTTGCTCCAACGGGCCTTGGGGGCCCCGCCCTCGTCCGTCGCCCGCGCCTTCCGCGCAGGCTCCTTGTAGCTGAGCATCGCCTCCAGGCGTACGCCGTCCTCGACGAGGCTGTAGTTGGGCAGCAGCCCGTGTTCGACGAGGAAGCTCTGTGCGTCCGTCTGGGCCATCTTCGCGAGGAGTTTGGTGACGCCGGTCGCCTCGCGGACCAGGTTGCGCTTTTCGCGTGCCTCGTCCTCCACGGCCTCTTGGAGGCAGTCGGCCGCATCGTTGATCAGGAGGCGGCGCCGGGCGAGTTCGGCGCGCTCTTCCTCCCAGGCCCGCTCGGCATCGCACAGATCGTCGGCCAGCTTGTGCTCCGCGAAGCGTCGCAGCGCCTTGCGGGCGTCGCGGGAGGCGCCGGAACCGGGGACCCCGTCGATCTCGGGGAACAGGCGCAGGAACTCCTCCGCCAGGTCCATACGCCCGGCTGCGGCTTTACTGAACCGTGCCAACCATCCCTCACGGCCCATGAGTTGGGTGACCCGATCCGGAAGGGGAATGACGCCCTCCAGGTCGCCCCGGGCGGCACGATCGATCAGATACGCGGTGTACTGGCGGCACAACAGCTCGCCCGCGGACAAGAAGCACCCGGGCGGCAGGATGGGGCCGGCGATGAGGTGCTGTGGTTCGGCGAGGTGATACAGCGCGCGCGGGCTGGTGTCGGCCAGCGTCACCATGAAGGCGTTGCCGGTGGCGCGGCCCGCACGTCCGACGCGCTGGACGTAACCGGCCGTGGACGGCGGCAGAGAGGCGAGGATGACCGCCTCCAACTGCCCGATGTCGATGCCGAGTTCGAGGGTCGGGGTGCAGGAAAGGACATTCGGGTCGGTGTGCTGGACTCCGCGCCGGAAACCTTTCTCCACCTCTTCGCGTTCCTTGCGCTTGAGGACGCCGGTGTGTTCGGCGGCGACCACGCTGTACGGCTCCGCCTCCCGGTACAGGCGTCGGTAGTAGTCGGAGCGGTAGTCGCGGGCTGCGCGACCGCCGACCTCCGCCGACGGCCGGGCGAGGGCTCCCTCGCAGCGCTTGAGCGGGCAGCGGGTGCCCTGCCACACCGCGGCCCGTTCCGGCGGCACGGTCTGTGTCCAGCCGCACTCGGGGCAGGTGAGGGCGGCTCGCGCGGTCTGTGCGTCGTCCAGCGGGCGCAGCCGGACGTGTCCGGGGGTGAGCCCGTACACGCCGTGTCCCTGCTGCTTGTCCGCCGGATTGGTCCGCCGCCGGGCCAGGGCGCCAATACTGTCGTCGGCCAACTGCTCGAAGAGCGCCGCCAGATACTCCCCTGCCGACTCCCGGTCCAGCTCCAGGCACCGCTGGGTGAAGTCGACGTACCAGCTGTCCCGGGTGTCCACCCGTTCGAAGTCGGTACGCCCACCGCGGGCGCCCACCAGTACGAACGCGGGGGCTTCCGAGTGGCGGCCGAACGGGGGCATACCGGGGGCGCGGCCCGTGGTGATGGAGTACCGAGTGCGGCCCTCCTCGTCGATGAAGGTGTCCAACCACTTGTGGTGGATGCCTCCGATCTGCCGGACGTGTTCGAGGAGCCCGCGCACATAGCCCTCGAAGTAGCGCAGTCGCTCCGGCTCTTCGGCCGGGATGACGGCGTGCGGCGTTCCCGTGCCGCCGGCGTCGCTCTCCTCCGCAGCGGGCTCCGCGTCCGCCGCGGCCGTCGGCAGGAGCTTGTCCTGCTGGAGGCGGTAGAGGGATTCCGCCGCCTTGGCCGCCGCCTCGGGGTGGGGAAGGTGCACCTCGGCCGCAACCGTGCGGGTGAGTTCCAGGGTGCGGCCGAGACGGGAGTAGAGGCCGAACTCCAGCAAGGTGTTGAAGGCGAGGCGCTCGCCGACCAGCTCCCAGGTGGACTCCGGGATGCGCTTCTTGCCCGCGAGCAGGCGCTTGACCCGGTCCACGTCGTGCAGGTCGGGAGGTACGACGGAGGAGAGGAGCCGCTCTTCCGGGACGGCGGCCCGGCTGACCAGGGAGGAGATCAGCTCGTTCAGCGGGACACCGTCGGCCGCGAGCTCCGGGCTGGTGCGGAGGCGCTCCGTCAGCTGCTCGTGGATGAGGGAGCGCAGCGAGAACTTCCAGGACCGGCTGGCCACGAATCCCGCGCGGTGGGCCGCGTCCTGCACCGAGTCGTTGAAGATCAGCGTCTTGCGACGGTCGCGTTTGTCCTTGTCCTGCTTCGGCAGCTCACCGCCGGTGAAGAGCTGGGTCACCACGACAGAGGCGAGCGGGGCGACACCGGCACCGAGGAAGCGGATGCCCTGCGCCTGTCCGCAGGCCGGGCAGCGGTCCTGCTTGGCGTACTCGCTCTGTTCCTCGTTGTCGAACCAGACCCATACATAGACGCCGTTCTCGGGCGCCGGAGCAATGCGGTCGTTGTCGAGCAGGACCTCGTCCGGGTCCAGTCTGCGCAGGGTCCGGCCGTTGTCCTCCAGGACCATCAAGGTCGCGTCGTGTGCGGCACCTCGGCGGGCCCGCCGGGCCGCCCGGCGGGCCAGCATGGCGCGGGCCTGCTCGGCCGCCTCAGCCGGGGTGGCCGCGATCATCGCCCGGACCCGCCCCTTGGCGGCGCCACCGGCCGGGCTGGCGCGGTAGATCTCGTCCGGTGTGTGCACCAGGTTCTGCGGATTGCGGTCGGGGCAGATCGCCGCCCAGCCGGAGCGGCCGCAGTGCCGGCAGTAGGCCGCGGGCAGCCGTCCGGAGCGCTGGGCCTGCCGCCGCCGCTCCACCTGCGCGGCCCGGGCCACGGCCCGCCGCTCCTCCTCCGCACGATCCGGTCCGGCGAGCGCGGCCTGGTCCGCGTCCGACCAGGAGAACACCGGCTCCGGTGCCACGAACCGCAGCACGCGCGACAGCGCCCGCAGCCACAGGTGCGTCTCCACGAGGAGCAGCGGCCGCTCCTTCCCGGCGGGCGCCTTCGGGTCCCGGGCCACCGAGATCAGCGCCACGAACCGCGCCAGCGCGGCCGCGGCATCGTCCGGCTCCTGTACGGCCGCGGCCCGCCACGCCGACGTGGCGGGAAACGCCTGGAGTGCGTCGAAGGACGTCAGGGGCTCGTCCTTCGCACCCAACAGCTCGCGGGTGAGCGGATGGGCCAGCAGCCGTCGTCCCAGCTCGCGCGGATCGGCGGTGTCGCACCCGACGGTCGCACGGGCGACGGCGTCCAGGCCGCCGGGCGTCCGCGCCGGGTCGGGCAGGGCGGCCAGCTCGGCCGGGGACGGCAGGGGGAGTGAGTGATCGACCGGGGACAGGAACTCCTCGATGTCCCGCCGGTCCTCCCCTACCACTGCGTCTTCCGGGAACCGCGTCCCGAACACCTGTGAGGCCACGCGCAGCATGGCGCCGGCCCCGCCCGCCGCGGTCCCGGAACCGAGGGTCGCGGAGGTCGCCACCGGACAGATCGGCCCGAGCGGCCGCCCCTCCTCGACCGCTCCCACGACGGCCGCGAGCCGCCTCAGCAGCATGGCCACGTCCGTGCCCTGTGCTCCGTCGTAGGTGTGGAACTCGTCGATCACTACGTACGCCAGGTCGGCGTCCCGCCACAGCGAGGCGTCCTGCTGCCGCTGGAGCAGCAGGTCCAGCATCTTGTAGTTGGTGATCAGGATGTCCGGCGGGTTGCGGCGGATCTCCGCCCGGTCCACCTCCACCCGCCCGTAGGGCGCCGTGCCGCGGGACGACGCCTCGCCGATGTACAGCCCCGCCGTCACCTCCCGCAGCCGGTCATCCGTCAGCAGCTCGCCGAGGCGGTCCGCCTGGTCACCGGCGAGGGCGTTCATCGGGTACAGCAGGACGGCCTTGATCCCCTGTTTCCCGGCTTCCTTCGCCCGCCGGCAGTGATCGAGGACAGGGAAGAGGAAGGACTCCGTCTTTCCGGACCCGGTGCCGGTGGTCACCAGCGTCGGCTCGGGCCGGTGACCGTCCTTGCTCGTCAGCCGGGCGAACGCCTCGGCCTGGTGCGCGTACGGCTTGAATTCCGGCGGGTACCAGTCGAGATGGCGCTCCCAGCCGTCCGCCGCCGGCCGGAAGGGGCGGCGGATGCGCAGATAGGGTCCGCGGAAGAGACCGTCTGCCGGGTCGGTGAGGAAGTCCTCCAGGGCGTCCTGGGTGTCGGGCTCGGCCAGCGCGAACGTCGTCGTCAGATACTCGACCGTGGTGTCGCGCAGCGTCTGCGCGGCCAGTGTGGGTCTCATGACGCGCGGTGGCCCCCGTATCCCGTGTCGCGGCGTGCGGTCCGATCACCCGGCGCGCCCGTCGCTACCTCGGGTGATCACGCTCCACTCTACGACGCGGCACTGACAGTGCACCCTGCGCTTCACAGATCACCGGGGACGAAGCGCGCTGCGCCCGTGCCCGTGCCCGGCAGCACGTACTCCGCCCAAACGGTCTTGCCGGGGCCGTCGGGCCGTAGGTGCCAGTCCCAGCGGGCGGCGAGATGGGCGACCAGGAGGAGCCCTCGACCGCTCTCGGTAACGCCTGGGACCGGGTGGGCGACGGCCGGTCGGGGCGGCATGCGCTCGCCGCGGGTGTCGGTGACTTCCACACGGGCGGCCCCGGACCGTTCCTCGTGGCACAGACGGAGGTGGAAATCCCGGCCTGGGACATGGCCGTGCCGCACGGCGTTCGCGGCCAGCTCGGCGACGATCAGCACGATCGCTTCGTGGGGCTCGGTGCCGTAGGGCATCCCCCATGCATCCAGGCGGACGGCCACCAGCCGGCGGGCGAGACGGGCCCCACGGGGTGTGGAGGTGAAGCGCATCGCGAAGGTGTGGTCCGCCGGGTCCGGGGCGCTGATCAAGTTGGTGGTGGGCGTGGCGAGTTGGGCAGCGCCGGTGGGGGTGTCGGGCTTGGTCGTCATGCCGACCACGTTCGCGTTGGTGGCGTAGCGTGACCAGTGGTGACGCACCGACGCGGACCTGCTGTACGCGCGGTGTGTGCACGTGTAAGAGGCGCGCGGCGTGACCGCGTCCCCGGGAGGGGCGTTGGTCGGGGGAGGCGGTGGTCGATGACGGAGCGTGCGGGTACGGCGGCGGGGGCGGAGTCCCCTTCGGGCGGTGACGGCGGAGCGGTCGTGAACCTCGGGGACGGATGGGAGTGCGACGACGGTGCCGGGCGGCGCCCCGAGGACGAGGCCGGACGGGGCATCGTCACGGCATTCGGGCAGACCATGAAGACACTGCGCCTGCGGAAGGGGATGGAGCGCGAGGAGTTCGGGAGACGGCTCGGGTACTCGGCCTCCACGATCGCCTCGTTCGAGCAGGGGCGGAGGATTCCGTCACCCCAGACCATCGACCGGGCGGACGAGGTGCTGGACGCCGACGGGCTGCTGTGCCTGTGGAAGGAGCAGGTGGAGCGGGCGCAGTATCCGGTGTTCTTCCAGGGGATGGCGGCGTTGGAGAAGGCGTGCCTTGAGCTGCTCATGTACGACACGCATGTCGTCAACGGACTGCTGCAGACCGAGGAGTACATGAGGGCCCTGCTCGCCATGCGGCGTCCGCCTCTGGGCCAGGAAACGATCGAGCAGCGGGTGGCCGCCCGGCTGGTTCGGCAGGACATCTTCGACCGGTGCCCCGCGCCGCTACTGGGTTTCGTCATGGACGAGTCGGTGTTGCGGCACTTGTACGGCGGCAAGGACGTGCTGCGGGGACAGTTGGAGCAACTTCTGCTGATCGGCCAGAAGCGGAACGTCGAGATCCAGGTCATGCCGATCGACTGCGAGGACAACGCGGGCGTGAACGGACCGTTCACGGTCGTCACGCGGAAGGACAGCAAGAAGTTCGTATACGCCGAGACTCACGCAACCAGCACTCTTGAGACCGACCCAGAACAGGCGGTTCTCGCCGCCGCCCGCTATGGGATTATTCGATCGCAGGCACTCTCTCCACGGGAGTCACTCAGGTTCATCGAAGGGTTACTGGGATCGCTATGAACAACGCTGAGTCCTCGACCACCGCATCCGGCCTCGCCTGGTTCAAGAGCAGCTACAGCGGAACTGAGGGCGGCCAGTGTGTAGAGGTCGCGGCCGGTAACGCCGTTGTGCACGTCCGGGACTCCAAAGACGTCGCCGGGCCCGTCCTCACGGTGTCGCGTGAGGCGTGGGCGGGTTTCGTCAGGTTGGCCTCGTCGGGACGGCTCGTCTGACGCTCGTACGTATGCGAGAGCCCTGCCGGTTCCAGTCGAACGGCAGGGCTCTCGCATGGGCGGGACCTGGTCAGTTCTCGGTGTTTTCTGGGGGCTGTGTATCACCGGGCTCCCAGCCGGCCTTGCGCAGGCGACGGGTGAACTCGGCGTGGGCGGCTCTCATCTCGTCCTTGCGGTGAGCCCGGTGGAGGGGGCCGGTGTAGCCGTCTGGGACCTTGTACTCGTTCGGAAAGCCCTCCGCTGAACTCAGTTCCTTCCAGGCCCCCTTGGGCTGACCGTATCCGTACTGCTGATGTGCCTTCGCGATACGGCGGCCTGCCGCGTCGAACCACATGCTCTCCTCGTACTGCTGGAGCACGGGGAACCTGGCGTCGTACATGGCCACCAGCTCGTCCGCGCTAATACCAAGCCAGACAGCGACCAGGGCGTCGATCTCGACGAGGGCCGCACGTCGGGCGAACTCCGTGCGGAGGGGGGTGTCGCGGGTCCAGGTTCGGGCTACGCCGTCGGTGAGCGGGGGTGCGGCTTCGGGCCAGGCGGTAGTTGCGGCCCAGGTGTCTTGCTGCCAGGTGGGGTCGTAGAGCTCTTCCCAGAGGGGGGCGTAGGCGTTGGCCTGACAGTTGAGGCGGAGGGTGCGGAGGAGGAGGGCCGGGGCGAGTGGGTGGCTTGGCGTGGGAGCGGGGAGGGTTTTGGCCTCGCCAATACGGAGGTCGTTACGGCCTGTGGCGCGCAGGTAGTAGTCCAAGGGCAGCGCGGCCATGAAACCGGCCGCCAGCGCGGTGTCGGTGGTACTGCCCAACGACATGGAATTCACCAGGTCGACGTGGACGGGCCCGGGCGGGACAAGAGCCGCGAACAGACTGCGCTCTGTGTTGGAGGCGATCTGCCTGCGCCATGCCACCCGGTAGAACTCAGAGTATGGCCGCACACTCGCAGCCCGCAGAAGCGCATCGACAACCCTGTCCAGGTCTTCGTCCTCCAGCTCAGGATTGGCCGCCATAGCAGCAGCCTTCGCAGTCGCGACCGCCTCCGGATCGCCCCAGAGCTGCGCGAGCCTGTTGTGGTCCACCCAGCGGTCCTGCGCGTCAGCGAATCTTGAGCGGGCGCCTGCGGGGCGGTAGTTCGTGCGCGGTGCCGCATCTACCGCGAGATCCAGGTGGCCCCAAGGCTCGTAATCGCGCATGCTCTTCGACCCGCCTTCGGGCGGCTGCTTGTGGTAGGGAGTGGCAATGCTGATCAGCGGCCCTTGGAGGATGACGTCCTGCCAGCTGTCGACAGAGCCGGGCGTCCAGGCGAAGTAACCCGCCGTACGGTCCGTCTTCTCGTTGAAGCCGCCACTGATCCGCGGATTCATCGAGCGGAGTCGATGGGTCCACCTACCGAGCACCACGATCGCCGCCTCCTCGGCCCGTGTCACGGGGTAGAGGAGCTTGGCCTGCTCGACCGGCGGCGGATTCTCCTCACTCGCCAGTTCACGCCACTCGGCCAGGCGTGCGCGGTCCACCGTAACGATCCGGTCCCGATGCGGACGCAAGTCCCACTTTCCTCTGTCCTTAACGGCCGGCAAGGGCCCCTCTCCGGCATGGCGGAAGGACTTGACCAGCACACTCGGGTGGAGCAGCCAACTCATGTGCTGGAAGCAGATGTCCTGCTCCTTGCCATACACATTGACACTGAAGTGACTGCTGTTACCCACCGGGTTGGCGAAGATGAGTAGCTCATTGGTGAAGTCCGCGTGGAAGCGCAGGTGTCGGTAGGCGGCTCCGCGCAGCGCCGCCTCCTTCGCCCCCGTCAAATGCGTCGACGGATGAATCAGCCCCGCCACGCCCCGCTCACCGGTAGCCCTCCACCCCAGCAACATGAACGCCCGATACATATCCGGCCGCGTCCCCACCAGCTCCGGATACGTATCCACCGACGACAGGAACTCCGAAACACCTGCGACGGTCCCCAGCTCACCCAGATAGAACGACCGATGCTCAGGTTTGCACAGCAGCTCGGCCACGTTCTCTTCCCGGCCGGCCTCGGCAGCCTTCCCACCCAGCACGAACCACGGCTCGATCTCCGCAAGGACGCCATTCTCGTCCCACTCCTGCCGGACCCACGGCGGATTCCCCACCATCAGATCGAAGCCGCCCTCCGCAAAAACATGCGCGAAGTCCAACTCCCAGTGGAAGAAGCCCCGTTCCTTGGCGATCCGCCCCACGGTCTCGTACCAGGGGAACGTGTCCCCGAGATCCGCCGGCCTGGACCAGGCCAGCGTCTCGATCATCTTCTGGTCGAGTTCCTGCTCCTTGTCGTCCAGCTCGTCCAGACTCTTGACGCCGTCGAAGGACAGGAGCGAGGCCTGCTGCCCCTCCCCCGTGTCCACGTCGACCCGGCCGACCACGGCTTCCGCGAATTCGATCCAGTCGTCCAGGGAGCGGAGCGGGACCGTACGCCTGGGGTCGTCCTTCCTCAGCGTGGTGCGGTCCTCCCCGTTCGGCCGGTACCAGAACTCATCGGAACCGTCGAGCAACCCGACCTGCTCCAGCGGCCAGAACCACAGCGCGCACCAGGCGTCCATGAGCTGCTTGAGCCGCCAATACGGAGTGCCCTTGCGGTGGAGAGCCTCCAGGACGGCGTCCCGGTCCATCGGCGCATGGCCGTCACGGCCGCCGCCCGGCCCCGGTTCCTGCCCGTCCCGCGGAATCGCCGCGCCCCAGACATCCACATGCCGTGAGATCTCCCGCTCGGAGAGCGTCAGCCGCATCACGACCAGGTCCCACAGATACTCGACCCGTCGGGCGAGCTTGATCAGGCGCCCGGTCTGGGTCTTCTCCCCGGGTTCCGTGTCGCCCTCTGCCGAAGCCACGGCCCTCGTCGAGCCCCGACCACCACGGTCGCCACGACTGACGCCACTGCCACCATCAACGCCGCCGTCCCCCGCGGCAACCCCCAACGACGGCTGTTCCCAGATCTCCAGCCCGAAATCGAACGCCCCCTGCCCCAGCCGGGCGTCCTCCTCCGCCAGCTTCTCCGCGGTCGGCGCCACCTTCTTCTTCGGCGCCGCCCGCTTGGGGTCCCCCTTCGGGTTGCGCCGCATCGCCGAGCGCCACTTGCGCATCGCGTCGACCAGTTCGGGCTCCAGCCAGTCGACGACATCACCGTCAACCACGGCCTTCACCGTCTCCTCCGGTGTGCCCTTCTTCAGCGTTCGCAGGGACACCTTCTCGCCGATCGAGCCCCAACCCATCGCAGGCAGCAGGAACTGGTGCACCTCACGGGCCTTCAGTTTCTCGCCGAGCGGTACGTGCCGGGGGCGCTGCGGTGCCTTCGTGGTCAGCCAGCCGCCCTTGCTCAGGGAGTTGCCGGGGTACACCTTCCGGGCCGCGCCGACCAGGGAGTTGCCCCGGTGGAGGTGCAGGCCGTACCAAGGCGCCTTCATGCCCCGGTGCATGGTGTTCAACCACAGGGAGATCTCGGCGAGTTCGACGGCCGTCTCGTTGAGGTCGACACCGTACGCGTTGTGCAGGGCGATGTACGCCTTCACCTTCTGCAGCTCGCGCTGGTAGTCCTCGGGGTCGATCTCGACGCCTCGCTCGCGCTGGGCGAGCCGCAGGTACAGCTCGGCGAGCTGGTTGACGGCCTCGTTGAGGAACGCACCGGAGCCCAGGGCCGGTTCGCACACACGCCACCGCAGCACATCCGGCGCGTTCACCCACGCCTTCTCCGGCTCCTTGGGGTCGACCTCGCCCTTCTCGTCGAGGCGGAAGCGCAGGGTCTGCTCGACCGTGGCCTGAGTGAGGGATTCCGGCGTGTAGTACGAGGCACTGGTCTGGCGGTCGCGGCCTGCCAGGCGGTACACGTACGAGTCGACCTTGTGCGGCAGCGGCACCCGCTCGTTGGTCTCCGGGTTCAGTTCCGTCTTCACGAAGACGCTGTCGTTCGGGCCGTCGGGGTAGCGTCCCGAGCCGACCTGGCTGGCACGGATCAGCCAGGACCCACCGCTGGGGTCACCTCCCTTGGCGACCTCGTACAGCGGCTCGTCGGCGATGAAACCGGTGTAGGACATCAGGCCCTCGTACACCGCGCCGAGGTGGTTGATGCTGAGGTTCGCGTACGAGATGAAGCCGCCGCGTCCGCCGCGTCCGCGGCCCTCGACGACGGTCAGATTGCGCAGCACCTGGTGCAGGACCTTGTTGCGCAGGCGCAGGTCCAGGCGGCGGGCCGTGGCGGAGACCGTGCCGTCGGGGGCGATGTCGTCGGGGTGCGTGATCGTCTGGTCGACGAGCTTGATCGAGGCCGGGTCGAAGAGCCGGGACTTCAGGGCCTCGATGCGTACGCCCTCGTAGCCGTCGTCCTCGGACAGCTGTGGCGTCTCGGTGTCCCGCGCTGCGCGGTCCGTGCGCTGCACGGCGTCGCGGGAGGTGATCGTGTCGGCCACGGGGTGGCCGGTGAAGACCTTCTTGAACAGCAGGTCCAGGGAGTCGTGGAAGTGGTGGCGGTCGCGGGAGGTGCTGGACAGCTTCTCCTGGACCGCCAGTTCGCGCAGCCGGGCCACGCTGTAGCCCTGGACGTACTCCTCGCTCTTCATCGGGAGGATGTCCAGCTCGGGGCGGGCTTCCGCGTAGAGCAGGAAGAGGATGCGGTAGAGGTAGCGCAGCGACTCGTTGGTGAGAAGGTCCGGGAGTGCGCCGGGCTCCGCCAGCGCGTCCGGGAGCCACTCGGGGAGGTCGTCGGGCCTGACGCCCTTCTTGCCCGCGAGGTCCAGGACCTCGTTGGCGATCAGCTGGACGGACTTCTTCAGGCCCTCACGCAGGTCGCTGGTCACGCCCACGGAGTGGTCGCGGGACTCCGCCACCAGGCGGGCGATGTCGTCGTCCCCGCCGTCCTGGGTGGGACGCAAGGACGGCGCGCCGAACAGGGCGGCGATCACGTCGAGTTCGCCGGCGGTCGCGCCCTTGATGCCCTTGCGGGGCAGGGCGACCTCCAGGGTGACCGCCAGGTGACGACCGCGCGCGTAGTGCTCCCGGTCGGCGAGAACCATGACCCCGCCGAACAGGAGCAGCAGATAGCGGGGCGCGTTGTCGGCGGCGAGCAGCCAGGCGGCGAGGTCCGTGACCGTGGTGAGCGTCTTGCCGGAGGCCACACGGACGGGCACGGCCAGACGGTTGGCTGAGCCGTCACCCCGCGCGCCGGCGACATCGTCGGCGAAGCCGCCGGTCAGTACGGCGATACCCGGCTCGCTATGGGCCACGGGCACCGCGGCAGAGCCGGCTGCGCCGTGCACGGTGAGGTGACCGGGACGGGGGGTGAAGCCGAGGGCGGTCAGGACCCGGACGTGCCAGGCGTGCAGGTTCGCGCGCCACGTCTCCTCGGGGCTGTCTCCGTACGTGCGCTGCGCGGCCTCGGGCTGGAAGACGGGCGGCTCCTCCGAGCCGCTGCGGGACTTCAGTTTCTCGGTCGCCGTCTGCTGGGCGGCGACGGCCTCCGGGTCGGGCAGGGGATTGAACTTCTCGGCCTCGCCGCCCACGGTGATCCGTACGTCGAGGTAGGGCCCGGTGAGGTCCCGGAGTCCCTGCCGTGGCGTCGGGCGCCCCTGCCGTTCCTCGGCCGCCCACTCCTTCAGACGGCCCGTCTTGAGCTGCTTGGGCAGGATCTCGTCCAGGTAGAAGGACGGGAAGTACTCACCCTCGTTGATCAGCGCGTCGAACTTCACGCTTGCTGCTCCTGCCGGATCGCGTCAGTGGTGGGGCGGGGACCATCCTGCGCCTGGTCCGCCGGGTTGTTCGGGGTGTGTGCCGGGGCGGGCGCGCTGGCTGCGGTCATGAGCTGGGCTCCAGGGCGGCCAGGACCCTGATCATCGGGTCGCCGGTCGTGCGCAGCCGCGTCGCGGCCTTCTCGAGGTTCTCGGCGGCCCGTTCGCGGGCGGTGCGTCCGCCGCTGAAGCCGGGCAGCGGCTGCTCCAGCCAGCGGCCGACCTCCGTCTCGTACTCCCGCAGCGGACGGTCGATGTGCTTCTCCGCCTCGGCCCGCAGCCGGTCCATCTCACGACGGGTGGCGGCCACGGCCGCCGGGACGTGGTGCTGGAGCGCCGCCGGGTCACCCTGAGCAAAGTGGTCCGGCATGTCAGGGCGCAGGCCGAGCTCAGCGAGGAGCGGCCGGGTCAGTTCCCGCACCCGGGGCTCCTCACCGTCCCGGTCCAACCGGTCGACGGCCAGCCAGGTCACGACCGTCGGGCGGCCGTCCTGGTTGGACCACACGCCCTGGGTGAGAAGGACCGGCTCCGGTACGCGGGCGCTGCGGTTCACCTGGATCACGGGCGCCTGCTGGCGGCCCAGCTGCACCAGGACCTTGTCGGTGATCCACTCCAGGACGGGGTGCAGCTCACCGACGTAGTGGGCGTCCGGCCACAGCGACGGGGAGTCGAGGTCCTCCCGGGCCCGCCGCAGGGAGTCGGCCGCGTCCTCGCGGCTGAAGGTGAGCTTCACGCGGCGCGTGATGCCGTGGTCGCGCAGATAGCCGGGAGGCAGGACGTCGAGCCGGTCGGCGAGATCCTCGGGGGTGTCGAAGCTCAGGTCCGTACCGTTCACGGTGGTGTCCAGGCGGAACGGCTCCAGGTCGGCGAGTTCCTCCAGGCCGGCGAGAACGTAGTCGCGGCGGTCGGTGAACAGGCGCAGCTCTTCGACGACGCGGAGGGGGGTGTGGCCGCCGTCCGCGGCCGGTGCTGCTCGGGCCTCGTCCGCCGCCGTCGCGTCCGGGAAGTCCGTCTCGTCCGGGGCGTCGTCGAAGTCGAAGCCCGCGTCCGCCTCGTAGTCCTCGTCGAAGCCGAACGTCGTCGAGTCGTCGTACGGATCGCCCTCCGCGCCGAACTCGGCGTTCAGCTGCTGAGCGAGAGGCAGGTCCACGGGGGCTGCGCTGTCGTCCAGGGAAACGATCTGCAGGTCGTCCACGGCCTGCTGGGGTGCCTCACCCTTGAAGAGGGCTTCCATGACGCGCTTCTCCTCCAGCGCGCCGTCGTTCACCTTCGTCGCCGCTTCGACAGCGCCGAGGATCGCATGCACCCGCTCCTCGCGGGCCAGGACCTTCTCGGCGATATCCGTGTCGTCCAGCGCCCCGTCCACCGCCGACTCCAGGACCATGGCGCGGAACTCGGGCGGCCGGGTCTGCCCGTAGCGGTCGATGCGACCGTTGCGCTGCTCGACCCTGATCAGGCTCCACGGCAGGTCCCAGTGGATCAGGTGGTGGCACTGGCGGTGCAGGTTGACCCCCTCGGAGGCGCCGTCGCCGGTGAGCAGCAGCCGTACGTCGCCGCCCGCACGGGCGAACTCGTCGACGTACTCCATCTGGACCCGGTCCGAGACACCGGTGCTGTGCAGGACCTTGACCGCGGCCTTGGCGTCCTCCTTCACCGTCCAGCCGAGCAGCGGCGGGAGCACCTCGCCCAGCCAGTCAAGGGTTTCGCGGCGTTCGGAGAAAACGACCGCACGCGTGGGGCTGCCCGCCTTCACTCCGATGCGGCGCAGCTCCTCGACCAGGCCCGCCAGCTTGGAGGTGGCGGTCAGCCCGCCGTCTCCGGCGGCCGCCCGGTCGATGGCGCGGGCCAGCTCCAACAGACGCAGGAGGGACGCCGACTCGGGTGTGCGCGCCTCGACCTCGGACGGCGGTTCGTCAGTGATCTTGTGCCGCTCGGGGAGGACATGTCCGGTCTTGACAAGCCGCTCGCGCACCGTGACGAACAGCGCGCGGTGCGAGGACAGGAAGGACTTGAGCAGGACGTAGGGAAAGAGACGGTCCTCCGCGCCGGCCTGCTGGTCCGGCCGCTTCAGCCAGTGGTCGGCGAGCTCCTGGAAGACCTCCTCCTCCAGCGAGTTGGCCTGGCAGCGCACCGGGTGGGAACCACCGCGCGGCGCCCAGTGTCCCTTGAGCTGGTCCGCCACCTCGGTGCTGACCTTGGTCCGGCGCAGCATCAGGTGTTCCAGCTCCGCCGGCTTCGGGTGTTGCGGGTCCTTGACCGCCATGGGGTCGAGGAGGCGGATCAGGCCGGTGAAGGCGGGCATGTTGCCGTTGTGCGGGGTCGCGCTCGCCAGGATCAGCGCGTCCGTCTGTTCAGCGAGCAGGTCGGCCAGGGCGCGGCGCTCGCTGCCCTGGTTGATGAGGTTGTGGGACTCGTCGATGACCACGGCGTCCCAGCGGAGGTTCTCCAGCCATGGACGGTAGCGCTTGGGGTTCTTGAGCGTGTCCATGGAGACGATCACGCGCTTGTAGTACGTGAACGGATTGCGGCCCGCCGGGATCTTCCGCTCGATGCGGGCGATGCCCGCGCTGTCGAGCCGGACCAGCGGCAGGGAGAAGCGCGTCCACATCTCGTGCTGGAACTGTTCGAGGACGGGCGCGGGTGTGACGACCAGGATGCGCTCGCCGCGGCCGCGCCGGATCAGCTCGCCGAGCAGCGCCCCGATCTCCAGGGTCTTGCCGAGACCGACCACATCGCCGATCAGCAGCCGGGGCCGCAGCGGATTCGCCAGTGCCTTGGCGGCGGGCCGCAGCTGGTAGTCCATGCGGTCGAGCAGAAATCCGTCGGTCAGCGCGAGGCGCCGCTCCCGCTGAGGCAGCGCCGTCTTGCGCAGCACGGCCTCCAGGAAGAGGCGGCTGCGCCGGAAATGCGGCGAGCCGTCGGCGATGAGCCGGGTGTCCTCGGGGCGCAGGATGCGGAGCTCGTCCATCGTGGGCGCCAGGAACCGGGCCTCCTGGCCGCGCACCAGGTCGGATGCGCCGACCGCCTCGATGAGGAACTCGCCGGACGGCAGTCGCTTGCTGTTGCGGACCATCCACTCCTCGTCACGCACCTCGATCACCGTGCCGGCCGGCGGAGGCCCCTCTGCCGCCGTGGCCTGGGCGGCGGGCGGGGCCTCGGAGCTGCTGCCGGGCACTGCGTCGGGCATGTCGGGCGGGTCCTTTCGGGTCGTGCGAGGGCACGCTGCGGCGGTGGGGCCGCGGCAGTGCGAGTGGTGGCTCCGGGTTGTGGGGTCCCGGAGAAGCCTATGGCTCCGGCAGGGCGGGGCGGGACCAGTCGGCGCAAGGTGACGGATCGGTCCCAAATGGGAGGCGACCAAGAGACTTTCGCGAGGCCCCTTATGCACCTTTTGCCCGCGCTACAAGTTCCCGCGGTGTGCGTACGCCTTGCGCAACCGGGAGGCGACATTCTGCGCGGCCGGGGGAGGCGATTGCGGGGCGTGGGGCGACGGTTCCTTCGCGGGCTGCGGGGGTGCGAGGCGGTAGCTCGTGGGGCTGGGGCCGTTGTCGGGCTCCGGCTGGGGAGGGGCCTCGTCGCCGGGCGTCGGCTGCGGGACGGGTTCCACGGGCTGCGCCGGGGCGGGGTCGACGAGTGTCGGCGGGTAAGCGTCGGGGCTGTCGGCCCGGTCGTCGACCTCCGCCGCCCTGTCCATCTCATCCGTGTCCACGATCCCGTAGAAGCCGAGGTCGTCGACGGCCAGATCCGCGGCGGCACCCTCGGCCCATGGGGCGTCCGGTGCCGCACCCGCATCGACCGCCTTCTGGGCCAGTTCACGCACGGCCGGGTCGGCGCGGTCGGCGAGCACCCCGGAAGGCAGCTCGGGAGTCAGGCCGGCAGCGGCGACGAGGGCCCTGAGTTGCTCCGCCGCGAGGTCGGGTGTCAGATCGGCGCCGGCCAGCAGGGCAAGCAAACTGGTCTCCACGGCGTCGAGATCCGGACGCCGCCCCGGTGCGGGCACCAGTATCTGAGCCAGCAGCGGCATGAAGGCAGTGTCGATGCCGTCCCAGTTCGGTTCGGTCATCAGCGGCACGATCGGGTAAGGAGGCCTGCCCGTCAGGGCGAAGAACAGGGTGGCTCCGAGCGCGTACACATCAGCGGGTTCCTTGACGTGCTTGGTGTCCGTGAGCTGTTCGAGAGGCATGTACGGGCGCGTGCCCAAGCGGTCGCCGGTCCGGGTGAGCGCCTGGCTGGACTGCCGCTCGGAGAGAACCGCCAGACCGAAGTCCAGCACCACGGGGCCGTCCGGGCCGAGAACGACGTTGCGGGGCTTGAGATCACGGTGCAGCAGTCTCGCACCATGGATGGCGCGCAAGGCATCCACGAGGGCCAGGCCGAGCGCGGCATACGGCCCCACAGCGAAAGTGCCGGATTCCTTCACCATGATCTGCAGGGAAGGCCCCGCGATGTAGTCCATGGCGAACCAAGGGTCGACGGCCTCCGGATCCGCCGCGATCACGGCTGGCACGCGGCCGCCGACCACGGCACGCACGGCGTCGATCTCCCTGCCGAACCGCTCCCGGGCCTGTGGCTCACCGTCCAGCAAGTCCGGCTGAATCATCTTGACCACGACGAGCCGCGACTCGTCGTCCTCAGCGGAGTCATCGGACTCGATCAGGCGATACGCCGCGGCCAGCTCGTCCGATAGGCCGTCCAGGCGGATCCTGTGGGCCACATAGGCAATACCCATGCCCCCCTCGCCAAGCCGGGCGAGCAGTTCGAACGGCCCCACCACACATGGGTCGGCATCGGTGTCCAGCGGCTTCATCGGCGCTCTCGTACCCCCCATACTCGCGTCGCGACCTTCACCCCGGTCACGCTGCCGTCGATCAGTCTACGGGCTGTATGCGGAGTCGCACGGACAACTGAGAAGCCGCACTCACCGACTTTCAAGTGGACGTTTTCCAGGCGATGTTGGCAGGCTGGCTCCTGCAGTGTCGCGCCGCGCGATCATGCGTCAGATGCTTACGGAGAGGTGCAGTATGCGGGCCTGGGTGGTACGTGCGGGAGAGAACGGTGAGCGGGAACAGGCAGCGCTGGAGGACGGTGTTCTCCTCGCCGGGTGGCTCGGTCTGGGAGATCTCGCCGACACCACCACACGAGACGACATCAGGGCATCCGTGGCCGCCGCCTACCCCGACGAAGGGCCGTACACGGTCGGCAACTGGACCGGGCAGCTCTACCGCTTCGTCCACGAGATCCAGCCCGGCGATCTCGTCGTCCTTCCACTGAAGTCCCTGCTCGTGGCCGTCGGACGCGTGGACGGCGCCTACGAGTACCGCACGGCCGCCGCCGACGGGATGCGCCATGTACGACGAGTCGAGTGGCTCGTCAGGGACATCGACCGGCAAGTGGTGCAGTCAGACCTTCTGGACAGCATGGGCTCACTGCTCACCGTTTTCGAACTCAGCAGGTTCGGGGCAGCGGAACGCGTGGCCGCCTTATCCGAAGGCAAACCCGACCCCGGGCGTCCTGACGCCGACGAGTTCGCCGCCACCCTCACCGAACCCGCGAAGCTGTACGAGGAAGTGCGCCGGCGCAGCGCGGACGAGCCGCTCACCCTGTCCATCCGGGACTTCCTCGGCGTCTGGGGTGTCCAGCGTCGTTATCCGGCGGCGACCGAGCAAATCAAGAGCGGCCTGGAAACACGCGGTCTGGTCACCATTCCGCCCTTCACCGAGGGCACGCTGGACAGTCAGATCGCGGTACTGGCGGGCGGCGCCGAGCCCGACGAATCGGGAACGAGCGCGGTGACCAGGCTCTCCGGCAGCAGCGATCTGTCGGCCGCGGTCCAGAGCGCCGCGCACGCCGCTGGCCAACTGCCCGACGAAGAAGCCGATGTTCAAACCGTCGCCTACCGGGTGAGCAACCTCGAATCCGCCAATCGCATGCCCGAGTCCGTGCAGGTCGGGGACAGCCTCGGGACGGCCATGACGATCATGGTGTTGCGCGGTTACGGCCAGCTTCCCGTCCTCGACGCGGACGGGCGACTGCGCGGCGTCGTCAGCTGGGAGTCGATCGGGCGCGCCCGCATGGCCGATCCCGGGGCCGATCTACAGGCGGCGACGGTCCGTGGCCAGGAAGCGGATCGGTCGGACGACCTGCTCGACTGGATCGGGACCATCGAGCAGTCCGGATACGTTCTGGTGCGCGATCACGACCACAAGGTCTGCGGTCTGATCACCGCCTCCGACCTGACCGTCCAATTCGGCACCCGGGTACGCCCTTTCGTGCTCGTGGAGGAGATCGAGCAGCGTCTGCGCCGTGTGGTCGACCGGTGCATTCCGCTCGACCGCATCAAGGCGGCCGTACCTCGGGGCCGCGCCGCTCAGGTGAACTCTGCCGCCAACATGACCTTCGGGGCCTACGGGCACCTGCTCAAGGCCCCTGAGAACTGGGCCGCCCTCGGATGGGCCATCGACCAGCAGCACTTCCTCGCAGCGCTTGAGGACTGCCGCCGCTTCCGCAACGACTTGATGCACTTCAGCCCCGACCCCGTCACCGATGACCAGTTGCTTCCTGCGCAGGGGCTCCTCGAACTGTTGCGTTCCGTGGATCCGCAGGTCTGACCGTTACGGGGTGGACATTCTGGACGTTGGCCACGTGGTCCCATTCTCGATGTCCTTACTCATCAACGTAGTTAAACGAATACGATCCGCCCAGGGGGGCACACCGAGCGCCTCCCACGGGTGGAGGGCACCAGTGCCGTGAGAGTCATGGATCAGCTCACGCTGCAACGAGAAGGAACGGCGCGGAAGGGCTGCGCCGAAACATGTTCCGGCGCACAGTCCGAAGGCATGGCGGATATCTGGCGGGTTCAGCTGCCCGGACGCCCTCTGCTGACGATCCACGACACCCGCTGGGACAACGGAGAGCGCGACCTCGTCCTGTACCAGCCCGCCGTCGTGCCGGAAATGCCGGCACCACTGTCCAATCTTCACAACCGACGGCGGGCCGGCATCCAGGCCGCCGGAGGAGGAAAGCTGCGGATCATGGGATGGGTCGCCCTCCCCGGTGACCGCCCCCCGTTTCAAGAAGACTTTCACCACGGCTGAGTTTGCCGACGTGTGCGGTCTCGACGACCTACGCCACCTGACCGCCCGTCCCGGGGTGGACCTTGATGCGGCCTTGGGCCGGCCGCATCCGCTCCTGATCGATCTGGACAGACCACAGGACACGGATTCCCTTCAGCACGCTCTCTACTTCCCGCAGGACGATGCCGAAACGCCGGTCGCTTTCTACGTCCTGAGCCGTATCGCGCCTACGCTGCGCCACATAGGCTGGCTGCCCGATCTCGTCCGCTTGAAGTCGCGAACCATTCGAACGGCCCCCGGCACGGGTCAGGCGTCGGCGAGCAGTCGTGAAGGCCGCCACCCCCAGAGCAGCGAGCCAGGCTTCAGCGCAACACGGCTCTGACTGGAGCGCCTGGAACCCACCTCTTCCTGGCTGCTCCTGGGGGCTTCCCCAAGAACAGCCAGGAAGGCCGCTCCACCGTGATTTTGTAGCAGTGTCCCGATCACCGCGTCCCGCAGCGCTCTGGAGACACCCGCACCGTCAGCACATCCGGGCAGGGCAGATCCCGCAGGGCGACCACAAGACGCGGAGCGTTGCGTGATATCTGCCGAGGGATGCGACCACGGAATCGATCCGATCCTGCCAGTCCTCCGGCAACTCGACCGCTCTTGGCTCAGGCGTCCCCGAGGCCCGATTTGCGGCCCGGCCCCGGGCCGCCGACTGCCAAGTGCCAGTCGTACGGCAGAACCTGCACGCTTGCCCCGGTGGATTCGAGTTCCGGGTGGCTTCGTCGAGGTCGAGTCCTGAACATTGCACCAATTCGGTGAACACGACGACAGCGCCGACGATCACATGCCAGGGCAGCCGCTGTATCCACTGGATCGGAGTGCCCTCGGGTGCGCAGCCACTCGGTGAGAAACCACGGGCCGACCCCTCACCTCAGCGCGTTCGACGCGTATGCCCCTTTCTCGTCTCTTCTCGCCCCATTTCAGCGAGAGGCCGGCGCCCCTGCTCCTCACCCTCGTGCCGAGCTCGCCGGAAGGCACACTCATAGCCAACTCCGCGCCCACCAAACATCTTCGGAAGCGAGCCCCCCGATACGGTCTCCGCTAGACGACAACCTCCGCGACGACCTCATAGCCGGAGAAAAGACAGGCGAACGCGCCCCTCAGCATGGACGGACCCGCCCACCGACAGGGCTCCGATGGCCACGAAGCACAAAGGAGCCTCGGAGACGAAGCCACCCAGCGAACCGATCAGCCCCTGCCAACGCCAGCCCATCTGGTAGCGCCACCCCAGAGGGAATCACCCCTCCACACTCCCAGGCCCCTCCCCGCCAGCGCGCACCCCCGGCGCCGCATGCAAGCCCCCGTGCAGATGAACGAGGCTGTCGCCCGCGGCACCGATGCGTACGTGTTCGACGGCGCAGACGATCAACTGGTGGTCGCCGAGTTCGAGTTGGTGGTGGCGGGTGCCGACCAGCCAGGCGGCGCAGTCGTCGAGCAGGGGCACTCCGTGCGGGCCGGTGTGCCAGCGGGTGGGTGGGGCGAACCGGTCGACGCCCGCGGCCGCGAACCGCTCGGCCACCTCGCGCTGGGCGGCGCCGAGCAGCTGGATCCCGAACCTGTGGCAGTCCTTGATCCTGGCCCAGGTCGAGGACGTCTCGGCGAGCGCGAAGGAGACCAGCGCCGGTTCGGCGCTCACCGAGGTGAACGAGGTGATCGTCACCCCGGCGGGGCCGGCGGGCGTGGCCGCGGTGAGCACCGCGACGCCGGAGGCGTGCCCCCGCAGTGCGGTGCGCAGCTGACGGGCGCCGACCGTGGGCGCCGCCGTGGTCACGAGCCCGGCCCGGAGGGCGTGGTGCCGAGCAGCCGTTCGGGACGGGGGGCCACGGCCGCGATGGAGCGCGGTGTGCCGGACGCCGTGTCGGGCCGGGTCCTGATGGTGATCCGGGCGGCCAGTTCGTGGGCCAGGGCACGCGCTTCGTCGGCCGAGTCGCCACGGACGATGAGCAGCCCGGACCGGTCGTACGACCAGGCGATGGGGGCCACCGTGTCACCGGGCGCGACGGAGAGCTGCAGGGCCACCACCCGCGGATCGGCGCGCACCTCGTCGGCTCCGGTGACGGACTCGACGATGCCCGGCTCGGCGGTCAGGAAGCGGATGGCGCCGCCGCCCCTGGCCGGGCCCGGCGTGATGGGCGCGGTACGGTCCGCGTACCAGAGGAAGCCCAGCGCGTCGATGTCGGTCCCGTACACCTCGTGGGCCAGGTCGGTGATCCGGTCGCCGCCGCGCCGGTTGTGGGACTCGACCAGGCGAGGGCCGTCGGAGGTGAGGATCACCTCGGTGTGCGAGGGGCCGTCCGTGACTCCGACGGCGTCCAGCATCCTGCTGACCAGCGAATCGATCCGGGCCGTGGTGTCCGCGTCGAGGCCCGCCGGCTGTACGTGGCCGAGCTCGACGAACGAGTCCAGCTTCTCCTTGGCCGTGTACGCGACGACCACGTGCTCGCCCGCGAAGCTGAACGCCTCCACGCTGAACTCGGGGCCCTGCAGGTACTGCTCCATCACGAACGTGTGCAGCCCGAACTCCGCTGCCCAGGCCGCGACTTCCGTGACCGCGTCGGGGCCCTGCACCAGGCGCACGCCAAGGCTGCCGGATCCGTACCTGGGCTTGATCACCGCGGGCCCGAACTCGGCGACGAAGGCGCGGATGTCGGCCTCGTCGTGCCCCAGGCGGGCGGCGACCCCTTCGATGCCCCGCTCGGCGAGCAGCTCCCGGAAGGCCAGCTTGTCCTGCAGCACGCGGACGGTGTCGAGGCCGGTGCCCGGCAGGCCGAGCGCCGTCGTCGCGGCCGCGGCCGACTCCAGGCCGTCTTCGATGATCGAGACGACCCGGGCCAGCGGCCGGTGCCGGTGCACGGCGGCGAGGAGGTCGGCGACGGCCTGTGGGTCGCGGTAGTCCGTGAGGTGGGCCTCGGCCACCCACTCCAGCCCTGCCGGGTCGAGTTCCTGCGGGCCGTACACCCAGACGATGTCGAAGCCGGCCTGCCGGGCCTTCTTCAGGGTGGCGACCTTTCCGCCGATGACCGCGATCCGCGGTGCGTTCTGGTGCGTCATGCGCGCAGCTCCCGTCCCGATGCGTTCTCCAGCCAGCGCACGACCTCGACGTTGTCGGCGCCCGCCGGCAGTTCGTCGTGCGCCTTCTCCCACAGCTCCCGGCAGGCGTGGCCGAAGGCGGCGGGGCCGCCCGCGGAGTCGAGCAGCGACGCGCCGATGCGGATGTCCTTGAGCATCAGACGCAGCGCGAAGCCCGAGTCGAAGGTGCCGGACAGCACATGGTCGGGGAGCTTGGTCTGCGAGGCGTGGTTGCGGCCGGTGGACGCGTTGATCACCTCCAGCATCGCCGCGGGTTCGAGACCGAACGCCCGTCCGGCGAGCATGACTTCGGCGACCGCGGCGAGATTGACCGCGGAGAGCAGGTTGTTGAGCGCCTTCAGCGCGTGGCCCGCGCCCGCGGGGCCCACCCGGTACACCGTGCCGAGCGCGCCGAGCACGTGCTCCGCCCGCTCCACGTCCCCGGGTTCGCCCGCGGCCATCAGCGTCAGCTCACCCGCGCGCGCGGCGGCCGGGGATCCGGAGACCGGCGCGTCGACCACGGAGACCTCGTACGCGGCGGCCGCGCGGCCGAGGGCCAGGGTGTCCTCGGGTGCCGAGGAGCCCGTGTCGACGATCAGGGAGCCCGCGGCGAGGTGCGGGAGCAGCCCCTCGGCCACCTGCCAAACTGCCGCTCCGTCGGGGAGCATGGTGACCACCACCGGCGCGGCCAGATCCGCGACGGACGCCGCCGTGCGCACGCCCGGGTGTGCGCCGGCCGCCGCGGCGACGCTCGCCTCGGCGTCGTACGCGACCACGTCGAACCCGCGCTCCGCGAGCCGGCGGCACATCCCACCGCCCATGGACCCCAGTCCCGCAAATCCCACCCGCATGATCCGTTCCTTCCTCCGTACTTGTTGCTCACGCGTCCGGGCGGACGCGCTCATGCCGATCCGGCGCGCTCATGCCGATGCGGCGCACTCGTGGCGTACCGCCGCCCTCATCCCGTCACGATGGCGACCAGCCCCCGGACGAGAAGGACGAGCGCGGCGACGACCGCGAGGACGAGCACTCCGTTGCGCATCCGGCCGCCGCCGTCCACCCGCCGCCGGACCGGCCCCGACAGCGCGAATCCGGCCACCACCGCGGGCAACAGCATCGCCCCGAAGGCCAGTTGTTCGCTGGGCAGCCGGCCGACGACGGTGAGGGAGCCGAGCGAGAGCAGCGTCCCTGCCGTGTAGAAGACGCTGAGGGTGCCACGGATCCTGGGCCCGGGTTCCTGGTGGTAGACGAGCGCGATGAACGGCCCGCCGATGGACGATGTCGTCCCGGTGAGGCCCGCCACGGCGCCGGAGGCGATCAGCGTGCCCCGGTTCTTGGGCAGCCTGGCCGGGTCGAAGGCGAGGAGCGAGACGACGCCCAGGGTGATGCCCGCCGAGAGCAGGTCGAGCGTCGACACCGAGACCACGAGGATCACGTACGAGGCCGCGACCGTGCCCACGATCCGCCCGGCCATCGCCCAGGAGACGCCGTGCCAGTCGGTGTGGGAGATCTCCCGGACCGCCCCGAGCGCGGCCAGGACGGCGGCGACCAGGAGCAGTGACCCCGGCATCAGACTCGGCGCGGCGATCTGCACCACCGGCGCCGACACCAGGGCGAGCCCCACCCCCAGGCTGCCCTGGACGAGCGCGCCGAGGAACACCGCGACGGACGCGAAGACGAGAACGGACAGCTCAGGCATCGACGGGCACCTCGACTCGCATCCGCTCCCCCGCCGCGCGGGCGACCCGCTCGGCCGCGACGCCCGCCACCACGAGCACCGCCGCGGCCACCACCCAGCCGAGCGCACCCGAGCCGAGCAGCAGCCCGGTGACCAGGACGGGGCCGAGGACCCGCTGTCCGGCCACGCTCAGATTGAAGACCGAAAGATAGCGTCCGCGCTGCTCCTCGGGGGCCAGGGCGATGGACAGGTCCCACACCGCGGAGTTGGCGATCACCTCGGCCAGGGACAGCGTCACCACCGCGGCGGCCAGCCACGCCACCGCGGGCCCGCCCGCGACGGAGCCCGACGCGGCGAAGCACAGACTGCTCACCGCGAGCACGGCGCCCGTCCACGTCAGCATCCGGGTGGTGCGCCGCTGGCCGGTCGCCAGCCTGCTGACCGGGATCTGCAGCGCCACGACGAGCACGGTGTTCAGCGCGAACAGCACGGACACGGTGGCCCGCGGGGCATCCGTGTGTTCCAGGATCCATACGGGCATCGCGACCAGCAGCATCGTGTCGAAGAAGAACAGCAGGAAGTTGAGTCCGGTCAGCGTCAGATAGCGCGCATCGGGCACCACCCGGCTCTTGACCTGCTGTTCCGCTGCACCGTCCGGGGCTGCCCCGGCCGTCGGCGCGGCGAGCTCGGGCACCCGCAGCACGAGCACCGCACCGCCGAGGAAGGCGAGCCCGATGGCGACCAGCGTGAACCGGTAGGCGGCCTGGGTGTCGCTGGCGAGCGCGACACCGGCCGCCATCGCACCGGCCCCGAGTCCGCAGTTGCGTACGACGTTGACCACCGCGAGCAGCCGGGTGCGCTCCTGACGCTCCGGCAGGGCGGCGGCGACCAGTGCCTGGAGCACCGGGGGCCCCGCCCTGTCGCACGCCACCGCGCACAGCGTCACCGCCATGAACTGCCAGAAGTCCGTGACGAAGACGTACGCCGCACAGCACACCCCCCGCCCCAGGTACACGGCGGCGAGTACCCGCCGTGCCCCGTACCGGTCGGCGAGGGCCCCACCGAGCAGCGAGGTCCCCAGGGCCACCACACCGGCAAGGGCGAGCCCGGAGCCCACCTGGTTCGCCGAAAGGTCCACTTGCCGGGTGAAGTACGCCATGGAACTCGCCATGAACAGGCCGATGCCGAGCGACTGGACGAGCGCAGCGGCGGCGAGCCGGCGGCCGCCCGCGGTGAGCTTCACGTCACTCGGTCCCGAAGTCGAAGTCGACCTGGTCCTCGAGCTCCATCTCGCGCACGATGCGCCGCACCCCGGAGAAGTCGCGCACCAGCAGGCCGGTGCCGGCCTGGCGACGGCAGTCCTCGACGATCTCGTCGGCCTTCTCGAACCCGGCCGCCCGCAGAATGCCGGGCCACACCGCGAAGTCCTGCTCCACGAAGGCGTGCAGCGCCGTGGGCAGCGAGTCGACGAAGACGCGGCGCTGTTCGGTGTTCATGTGCACGTACAGCGCCTTGGCGACCTCGACCATGACGGAGGAGTGCGCGGACTCGTCGCGGGCGTGCAGCCGGGGCACCAGGGCGTGCAGCGGCTGGACGGTGGTGTCGCGCGAGAGCAGTTCCAGATAGGCGTTGACGCTGATCTCCGAGACGGTCGTCCACACCAGCTTCAGGAGGTCGCGCTCCCAGCGCTCCGACGCCTTCGCGTCGGCCTCCAGGAGGCGGCGGTAGGTGACCGTGTGCGGGTAGGCGGGCTCGCCGGTGATCTCCCGGACCTCACGGGTGCGCTGCATCGCGATCATGTGCATGTACGTGTGCCAGACCTCGTCCACGTGCGTCTGCTGGACGGCGCGCTTGAGCTGGAGGCCGTCGGCACCGGGAAAGGCGCCGTGCATGATCATGGCGAAGGTCGGGTTGGCGACGTGCTCCTCGGCCGCGATCACCCGCTCGTTGTAGACCAGCCAGGCCATGGTGAGGACCTTCTGGCGCTGCTCGGGCGCGGCCGCGAGGTACAGGGGGTGCTCGGCGAACGGCAGCAGGTGCTCCGGGTAGTCCGGCAGCTGCTCGTCGTACTCCTCCGGCTCCGATATCCGGTCCAGATCGGTGCGGATCGTGGCGCGCCGCGGCCAGGAGTCGGCGATCCGGCGCAGCACGCTCTCGTCGATGCCGTGCGCGTGGCCGTCCTCGTGGTCGCCCTCGATGGTCTGCTCGTGCTCGGCGATGCTCAACTCAGGTCCCCTTCGGATACGTGCTCTTGTGCGGCCGACGCGATGGCGTCGGCGAGGAGGGCGAGGCCGGGCGCCAGCTCTTCGGCGTCCGCCACGATCGGCGGCATGATCTTGAGGACCTGGCCGCGGGCGCCGGACGTCTCCACCAGGAGTCCGCGCGTGAAGGCGGCCCGTGACACCCGGTCCGCGAGCGTCGGGTCGGTGAACCCGAGCCCGCGGATCAGGCCGCGGCCCAGCACGGTGCAGCCGAGATCCGCGAACTTGGCGGCCAGTTCGGTGAGTCGCTCTCCCAGTGCGGCGGCGTTGCGCCGCACCTGCGAGGCGAACTCCGGATCCGCCCAGCGGTCCAGGCAGGCCGTGGCGGTGACGAAGGCCAGGTTGTTGCCGCGGAAGGTGCCGCTGTGCTCGCCGGGGCCCAGCTGGTCGAGCTCGGGGCGGACCAGGACGAGGGCCATGGGCAGCCCGAAGCCGCTGATGGACTTGGACAGGCAGATCAGGTCGGGGACGATGCCCGCCTCTTCGAAGCTGAAGAAGGTGCCGGTGCGCCCGCACCCGGCCTGGATGTCGTCGACGATCAGCAGGATGCCCCGCTCGCGCGCCACTTCGGCGAGCCTGCGCAGCCACGGCGCGCTCGCCGCCGCGAGGCCGCCCTCGCCCTGCACCGTCTCCACCACGAAGGCCGCGGGCAGGTCGATGCCGCTGCCCGGGTCGTCGAGCATCCGCGTGAGGTAGTCGATGGTGTCGACGCCTTCACCCGCGTACCCCTCGTACGGCATCCGCGTGACGTGGCCGAGCGGCACCCCGGCCGCCCCGCGCTTGAACGAGGTGGCGGACGCGGCGAGCGCGCCGAGCGAGAGGCCGTGGAAGCCGCCGGTGAAGGCGATGATGTCGGTGCGTCCGGTGACCCGGCGGGCCGTCTTGAACGCCGCCTCGACGGCATTGGTGCCGGTCGGGCCGGTGAACTGCACCCGGTGGTCGAGCCCGCGCGGCGCGAGCACCACCTCGCGGAAGCGGTGCAGGAACCCGGCCTTCGCGCCGGTGTGCAGGTCGAGGCCGTGGACCGGCCCGTCGGCCTGCAGGTAGTCGATGAGCGCGGCGCGCACCTCGGGCGGGTTGTGGCCGTAGTTCAGCGCACCGGCGCCCGACAGGAAGTCGGTGTACTCGCGGCCGTCCGCGTCCCACATGCGGTGTCCTGCCGCCCGCGTGAAGACGGCGGGAAAGCGCCGGCAGTAGGTGCGTACGGCCGATTCGAGCTCGTCGAAGACGGCCGTGTCCGATCCGGGGGTCGCCGGCCCTGCGGTGGCCGGTTCGGCGGTGGTCATGAGGCACTCCAGGGGTCGATGCCGGTGATCTCGGCCGTCTCACGGGGGGTCAGGGCGGTGCGCGGGGAGAGCGGGAACCAGCCGGCCACACTGAGCCGCAGCAGTTCGCGCATGCGGTCCGCGATCAGCTCCGGGGTGTAGCGCTCCGCCACCTCGGCCGCGTCGATCACCGGGGTCGGCGGGAAATAGCGGCCGCCCGGTACGGGGCGTACGACGGCGTCCCACAGGTTGAGGCTCTGGCCGCCCCAGCGGGCCCGGCCGCTGAACACCGAGTACAGCGGCAGGCCTTCGGGGTGCGGTCGGCTCAGCGCCTGGTTCACGGCCTCGCTGACCATCTCGACGATCAGTCCGCAGCCGCCCGCGCCCCGGGCCCTGCGGGCCTGCGCGAAAAGTTCCAGCGCGCTGTCCAGGGCATCGCCGTGCCGCGTCAGGCTGCCGCTCTGCGGGGTGTAGCCGAGGTGCGCCAGGGTGGGCGTGCCGGTCGCCGCCACTGCCTCGATGCAGGCGAACTCGCCCTCGCCCACCACCTCGATCTTGACGGCGTCCGCGCCGGCCGCCGCGAACCGGTCGGCGGCGGCCCGGGCCGTGGCCGGGCTGCGGGTCGCCCCGTCCGGCAGGTCGGCGAGCAGGAACGGCCGTCTGGCCGCCGGGAATTCGGCGTCCAGCGCCTTGCGCACCTCGGCCACCAGGCCGGTGAGGGTGGCGAGGCCCCACTCCTGCTCGGCCTCGCCGGCCAGCGTGGTGCCGCTGCGGCCCAGGTGTGTCATGAAGTACGAGTCGCCGACCATCACGCATTCGACGGGGGCATCGTGCAGGTCCGGTGCGCGCAGCGCCTCGGCGAGGCCTTCCACCTCGTAACCCCGATACGCGTTGATCTTGAGTCCGAGCTGTGCCGGGCTGTCGTACCGGTGCAGATACGGAGCCAGCGCGGAAGCCGCCGCCGGCCTGGCCACGGTGGTGTCAACGGTCATGGCCGCCCTCCCAGTAGATCTTGTTGATACGGCCGATGGCGTCCACGACCACCTCTTCGGGCGCGGCGGTGAAGCAGAGCCGGGCCCAGCCGTCGCAGTGGGCGCCGAACACCCGGCCCGGTGCGAGTCCCACCCCCGCCTCGGCGCAGCGACGCACGAACTCCGCCCCGTCGCCGTACCGGCCCAGGTCGAGGAAGGTGTAGAGCCCGCCCGAGATGCTGGTGTGCGGGATCTCCAGCGCGGCGTCGGCGAGCCGCCATGCGCGCTCCGCCGCCGCCCGGCGCCGCGCGAGCTCGTCGGCGGGTGTGGCGAGCGCCCGGAACGCGGTGTACTGCGCGGCCGTGGACACCGAGTACAGCGTGTGCAGCGACCACTTGGTGAGGATCTCCTCCGCGCCGGGCGGCGAGATCAGATGGCCCACCCGGGCGCCGGGCATGGCGTAGGTCTTGCTGCAGCTGTGCACCGAGAAGGTGCGCTCGGACGCACCGGGAACGGTCGCCATGTCGAGAAAGCCGCCGTCGCCGAAGTCGTAGTTCTCGTACGCGTTGTCGGCGATCAGCCACAGATCGTGCCGCGCGGCCAGCTCGGCGAGCGCGCCCAGGGCCTGCTCGTCCAGGCGGAAGCCCGTCGGATTGTTGGGGTTGTTGAAGTAGATCGCCCGCGTGCGTGGCCCCACGGCCCGCTCGATCGCCGCGATGAAGTCGAAGTCGGGGTCCTCGCTCAGCTCCAGGAAGACCGGCACCTCGCGCGGCGTCCCGCCGGCCGCCCACACCAGGCCGGTGGCGAAGAGCCACTGCGGGGACAGGATGAGGACCTCGTCGCCCTGGCCCAGGATGGCGTGCAGGGTCACCGCGATGGCGTGCGTGGCGCCGCTCGTCACCAGGACCTGCCCGGTGTCGACGGGGGTGCCCCGGCGTCGGCTCGCCGCGTCCGCGAACGCCGAGCGCAGCGCGGGGACTCCGGCGGGCGGCGCGTGCTCGTGGGCCGCGATCCCGAACTCCGCGCGCTCCCAGGTGCCCGGCCGTACGCACGGCTCGAAGACGGTCTTGCCCTGCTGCAGCGGCACCGGTTCGGCGTGCGCGCCGGAGCGCAGCAGCCGGTCGACGGCCACCAACGGGGACGGCGGTATCTCGCTGAGGGTTCTACCAAACGACGGCATGAGGTGTGCTCACTCCTGGACTTGTAACGGGCTCGCGCCGAGCGTGAGTTCGGCGGCGGCGCCCCGAACGGGCCGGTCGATGCCGAGGTTTCCGCGCAGGGTGGTGCTCTCGTACTCGGTGCGGAACAGGCCCCGGCGCTGCAGCTCGGGCACCACGAGGTCGACGAAGTCGTCCAGGCCCTCGGGGACCACGGGCGGCATGACGTTGAAGCCGTCGGCGGCCTCCCCGGTGAACCACTCCTCCATGAGGTCGGCGACGTCCTGGGGGGTGCCGATGACGATGCGGTGCCCGCGGCCCCCGGTCAGCGACTGGTACAGCTCCCTGATCGTCAGACCCTCGCGGCGCGCCTTGTCGTAGACGAGCTGCTGGCGGCTGGTACTGCCCTGGGTGGTCGGCAGTTCGGGCAGCGGCTCGTCCAGCGGGCAGCCGGCGATGTCGACGTCCCCGAGGAGCTGGGTGAGCAGCCCCAGCCCGACGACCGGGTCGACCAGTTCCTGCAGTACGGCGTACTTGTCCTCGGCCTCGGCGCGGGTGCGGCCGATCACGGGGAAGAGACCGGGCATCACCTTCATCTGGTCGGCGTCGCGCCCGTAGGCGGCGGCCTGCTTCTTGATGCCGCGGTAGAACGTCTGCGCATCGTCCAGGGTCTGGGCGGCCGTGAACACCACCTCGGCCCAGCGGGCGGCGAAGTCCTGGCCGTCCGCGGAGGCGCCCGCCTGGATGAGCACGGGGTAACCCTGGGGCGGACGGGCCACGTTGAGCGGACCGCGCACCGAGAAGTGCTCGCCCTTGTGGTCGAGGATGTGCAGCCCGTCGGGCTCGAAGTAGCGCCCGGACTCCTTGTCGTACCCGAACGCGTCGTCGTCCCAGCTGTCCCACAGGCCGGTGACGACCTCCATGAACTCCCTGGCCCGGTGGTAGCGCGAGGCGTGGTCGGGCTGGGAGTCGCGGTTGAAGTTCTTCGCCTCGGCGTCCGTCACCGAGGTGACGATGTTCCAGGCGGCCCGGCCGGCGCTGAGGTGATCGATCGAGGCGAACTTCCGCGCGATGTGGAACGGCTCGTTGTACGTCGTCGACGCGGTCGCCGCGAGACCGATGTGCGTGGTGTGCACGGCGAGGGCGGACAGCAGCGTCAGCGGGTCGAACTGGAGGAAGCGGCCCCATCGGCTCAGCTCGTCGGCGTTCCGGTACGGGGTGCGGATGCCCACTCCGTCGGCGACGAAGAACATGTCGAACTTGCCGCGCTCGGCGGTGTGCAGGAGCTCGCGGTAGTGAGCGAAGTCCAGGCCGCCGTCCGCGCGGGCCGTGGGGTGCCGCCAGGAGGCGACGTGGTAACCGGGGGCCAGGAGGAAGGCTCCCAGACGGAGCGTACGGCGTGTCACGCCCATAGCAGGTCTCCGGTGTCCTTGCAGGTGAGGAGCTTTGGATCGAGACGGACACTAGATCAGGAGCCGAGGGGGTACACGGTTCTGCGTGCACTGTGGCTTTACCGCGGAAAGCTCCTTCTGCTTCTTTTGATGACAGCGCGGCACCCCCGATGGCGCCGGCGAAACGGCGCAGGCCCCGCGCCCTTCGTCGGGGTGCGGGGCCTGGCGACTCCGGGACGTCCTCGTGGACGTGCGCTCAGCGTGGGCGCGCGCGGGAGGCACCGTGCGCGGACTCGTAGTGGTGCTCGGGGCGGCCGGCACCCCCGTATTTCAGGGCGAGCTGCACGCTGCCGCGCTCCTGCAGGTGCTTGAGGTAACGCTGCGCGGTGGAGCGGCTGACTCCGGTGAGGTCGGCCACCTCCTGCGCGGACAGCGCCTTGCCGGCCCGGTGCAGAACGTCGCGGATGCACTCGGTGGTCGCCGCCGAGTACCCCTTGGGGGGCATTTCCGCCTGGACCGGCGCGTGGAGCGTACCGAAGATCTCGTCCACCTCACCCTGGCCCAGGGAGTCGAAACGGCCGAGGCGGTCCCGCATCTGCGCGTAGGACGTCAACTTGGCCTGCAGCGCCGCGAAATTGAATGGTTTGACCAGGTACTGCAGGACGCCGTTGCGCAGCGCCGAGTGCACGAGCTCCGCCCCGTGGGCCGCCGAGACCATGATGACGTCGGTCTCGTGGCCGAGCCGGCGGAGCCTGCGCACCAGCTGCAGCCCGTCCTCGTCGGGAAGGTAGTGGTCGAGCAGTATCAGATCGATACTGCCGCGCTCGACGGCCATCAGTGCCTCGGCGGCCGTGTGGGCCCGGCCCACGACACGGAATCCCGGAACGCGGGACACATAGCGGGAGTTGATCTCGGCGACGTAGAAGTCGTCGTCCACGACCAGGACGTCGATCACGGTGCTGCTCCTGCCGCCACGGGCAGATTCCGGGGCAGTCGGACCGTGAAAACGGCACCACCCCCCGGCCGTTCGGCCGGCGGTAACTCATGCCGCTCCGGCGCACGGTCTCGCTGCGGTGCCAGGTCGCCGGCGGGCTCCGCGACGAACTGCCGGGCCCGTGCGTACATTTCCCGATCGAGCAGTCCTGCCAGGGTGTGCAGGCAATTCGCCGGTTCATGGTCACGAGCTGTGGGCGTTGCGGCGAGAATTCGTTGGTTCTTCAACTTTCCCCCAGTGCATGCACAAGATCAGGATCTTGAGTTCCCTGCCCTTCCTACATGGTCAGAATGAGCAGAACAATCTTTCCGAGGTAAAGCCAGGGTATGTGCCAGGACAGCCCTGACCTGGACTCACGCCTCTAGCGTTGATGCCGCACGCGGCCGGTGCGTGCTTTTCCGGAGCCCTGGGAGGTGCTGGTGAAGTCCGAAGCGGAACGCAGTGTTCTGGCTTTTGTGAACAGCGACTATGCGGATACTCCGTACGACAAGTGGGCGGCTGACGTGGGCGTACAGCCGAACCTCCTGGTCTCCGAGGCCAAATTCCCGCAGTACCAGCACGTTCCCGGCGCCGTCTGCGTCCCCGACTACCTCCAGGGCGGCGATGCGGAACGCGCGGCCCTCGACCTCGCCGAGCGCATGCCGCCCAGCGCGGTGATCGCCCGCATGGAGAGCGACTTGCTGCGCGCCGCGCGGCTGCGGGAGCTGCTCGGCGTGCCGGGCCAGGACTTCGCCAGCACCCTCGCCTTCCGCGACAAGGTCCATATGAAGACCCTGGTGCGCCAAAGCGGCCTCGAGGTACCGGAGTTCGCCCCGGTACGCGTGGACTTCGACCTCTTCGGCTTCGTCCGCGAGCACGGCTACCCCGTGGTGGTGAAACCTGCCCTCGGCTCCGGTTCCACCGGCACCCAGGTGCTGCGCGGCCCCGCGGACCTGGCCCGGCTCCTCGCCGAAGGCCTGCCCGAACACGCCGAGGTGGAGCGGTTCGTGGAGGGGCAGATGTACGTCGTGGACGGGTTGGTGGCGGCCGGCGCACCGGTGGCCACGTTCGTGTCGCGCTACCTCAACGACTGCCTGTCCTTCCACGACGGCATATACCTGGGCTCGGCACAGCTCACCCGCGACCACCCGCTGACGGACCGGCTCATCGGCTACGCGCGAAAGGTCCTCGACGCGCTGCCCACCCCCGAGTGCGCCACCTTCCACCTGGAGGTCTTCCACACGCCGGACGACCGCCTCGTGCTGTGCGAGATCGGCAGCAGGACCGGCGGCGCGCTGACCGCCCCCGCCATCCACGCCGCCACCGGCTTCAACCTCGACGAGCAGTGGTTCCGGGCCCAGGTCGCCCCACAGACCCTGGCCGACGCCAGTATTCACGGCGTCGCCCCCGGACGGAGCGCGGGCTGGGTCGTCTTCTACCCCGAACGGGGCACGCTCGCGGCCCTGCCCAAGTCTCCCCCGCCCTTCGTGGTGGAGGAACGCCTGCGGGCCACGGTGGGCACGGCATACGAGGGGGGCGTGAAGTCCGCTCATTACCTGGCGGCTTACGTCCTGACCGGTGCCGACGACCAGGAGGTCGAGCAGCGTGCCCAGGAACTCGCCCAGTGGTACGCCGCGGGGGTGCGGTGGACCGGACTCCACAGCGAGGACGACCGCCCGGCCCTCAACTGACCATCGGGTCCTGAACAGTCGGCGGTGCGATCGGGGGCCGCTGCACAAAAGCGGCCAGTCCGTCGTCGTGGAGCCGGCACAGGCGACCGGCACACGAAAGGGCGAGAAAGAGCCCGGAACGCAGAAAAGCCCCGCACCATAAGGTGCGGGGCTTCCCCACAATGATTGTTCGGCGGCGTCCTACTCTCCCACAGGGTCCCCCCTGCAGTACCATCGGCGCTGAAAGGCTTAGCTTCCGGGTTCGGAATGTAACCGGGCGTTTCCCTAACGCAATGACCACCGAAACACTATGAAGTTAACCAACCCGGCATACTGCATCTAATCAAATACAGTCAGGTCGTTACTTCAGAACCTACACAGTGGACGCGAGCAACTGAGGACAAGCCCTCGGCCTATTAGTACCAGTCAACTCCACCCGTTACCAGGCTTCCATATCTGGCCTATCAACCCAGTCGTCTACTGGGAGCCTTAACCCCTCAAAGGGGGTGGGAGTACTCATCTCGAAGCAGGCTTCCCGCTTAGATGCTTTCAGCGGTTATCCTTTCCGAACGTAGCCAACCAGCCATGCCCTTGGCAGGACAACTGGCACACCAGAGGTTCGTCCGTCCCGGTCCTCTCGTACTAGGGACAGCCCTTCTCAATACTCCTACGCGCACAGCGGATAGGGACCGAACTGTCTCACGACGTTCTAAACCCAGCTCGCGTACCGCTTTAATGGGCGAACAGCCCAACCCTTGGGACCGACTCCAGCCCCAGGATGCGACGAGCCGACATCGAGGTGCCAAACCATCCCGTCGATATGGACTCTTGGGGAAGATCAGCCTGTTATCCCCGGGGTACCTTTTATCCGTTGAGCGACGGCGCTTCCACAAGCCACCGCCGGATCACTAGTCCCTACTTTCGTACCTGCTCGACCCGTCAGTCTCACAGTCAAGCTCCCTTGTGCACTTACACTCAACACCTGATTGCCAACCAGGCTGAGGGAACCTTTGGGCGCCTCCGTTACTCTTTAGGAGGCAACCGCCCCAGTTAAACTACCCACCAGACACTGTCCCTGATCCGGATCACGGACCCAGGTTAGACATCCAGCACGACCAGAGTGGTATTTCAACAATGACTCCACAACCACTGGCGTGGCTGCTTCAAAGTCTCCCACCTATCCTACACAAGCCGAACCGAACACCAATATCAAGCTATAGTAAAGGTCCCGGGGTCTTTCCGTCCTGCTGCGCGAAACGAGCATCTTTACTCGTAATGCAATTTCACCGGGCCTATGGTTGAGACAGTCGAGAAGTCGTTACGCCATTCGTGCAGGTCGGAACTTACCCGACAAGGAATTTCGCTACCTTAGGATGGTTATAGTTACCACCGCCGTTTACTGGCGCTTAAGTTCTCAGCTTCGCCGACCCGAAGGTCGACTAACCGGTCCCCTTAACGTTCCAGCACCGGGCAGGCGTCAGTCCGTATACATCGCCTTACGGCTTCGCACGGACCTGTGTTTTTAGTAAACAGTCGCTTCTCGCTGGTCTCTGCGGCCACCACCAGCTCAGAGTGCAAGACTCATCACCAGCAATGGCCCCCCTTCTCCCGAAGTTACGGGGGCATTTTGCCGAGTTCCTTAACCATAGTTCACCCGAACGCCTCGGTATTCTCTACCTGACCACCTGAGTCGGTTTAGGGTACGGGCCGCCATGAAACTCGCTAGAGGCTTTTCTCGACAGCATAGGATCATCCACTTCACCACAATCGGCTCGGCATCAGGTCTCAGCCTTAATGTGTGACGGATTTGCCTACCACACGGCCTACACCCTTACCCCGGGACAACCACCGCCCGGGCTGGACTACCTTCCTGCGTCACCCCATCGCTTACCTACTACCACCTTGGATCGGCGGCTCCACCACGTCCCTTTGTCCGAAGACTCCAGGCCGGCTTCACGGCCTTAGCATTAATGGATTCGATATTGGGCGTTTCAAAGCGGGTACCGGAATATCAACCGGTTGTCCATCGACTACGCCTGTCGGCCTCGCCTTAGGTCCCGACTTACCCTGGGCAGATCAGCTTGACCCAGGAACCCTTAGTCAATCGGCGCACACGTTTCCCACGTGTGTATCGCTACTCATGCCTGCATTCTCACTCGTGAACCGTCCACAACTCGTTTCCACGGCTGCTTCACCCGGCACACGACGCTCCCCTACCCATCCACACACCCGTTAGGGCTATTGCATGAATGACACGACTTCGGCGGTGTGCTTGAGCCCCGCTACATTGTCGGCGCGGAATCACTTGACCAGTGAGCTATTACGCACTCTTTCAAGGGTGGCTGCTTCTAAGCCAACCTCCTGGTTGTCTCTGCGACTCCACATCCTTTCCCACTTAGCACACGCTTAGGGGCCTTAGTCGATGCTCTGGGCTGTTTCCCTCTCGACCATGGAGCTTATCCCCCACAGTCTCACTGCCGCGCTCTCACTTACCGGCATTCGGAGTTTGGCTAAGGTCAGTAACCCGGTAGGGCCCATCGCCTATCCAGTGCTCTACCTCCGGCAAGAAACACACGACGCTGCACCTAAATGCATTTCGGGGAGAACCAGCTATCACGGAGTTTGATTGGCCTTTCACCCCTAACCACAGGTCATCCCCCAGGTTTTCAACCCTGGTGGGTTCGGTCCTCCACGAAGTCTTACCTCCGCTTCAACCTGCCCATGGCTAGATCACTCCGCTTCGGGTCTTGGGCACGCTACTCAACGCCCTATTCGGACTCGCTTTCGCTACGGCTTCCCCACACGGGTTAACCTCGCAACATACCGCAAACTCGCAGGCTCATTCTTCAAAAGGCACGCAGTCACGACTGCATGTGCAAGCACATACAGCGACGCTCCCACGGCTTGTAGGCACACGGTTTCAGGTACTATTTCACTCCGCTCCCGCGGTACTTTTCACCATTCCCTCACGGTACTATCCGCTATCGGTCACCAGGGAATATTTAGGCTTAACGGGTGGTCCCGCCAGATTCACACGGGATTTCTCGGGCCCCGTGCTACTTGGGTGGTTCTCAAACGAGCCGCTAATGTTTCAGCTACGGGGGTCTTACCCTCTACGCCGGACCTTTCGCATGTCCTTCGCCTACATCAACGGTTTCTGACTCGTCTCACAGCCGGCAGACTGCAAAAGAGAACTCCCACAACCCCAACCACGCAACCCCTGCCGGGTATCACACGTGACTGGTTTGGCCTCATCCGGTTTCGCTCGCCACTACTCCCGGAATCACGGTTGTTTTCTCTTCCTGCGGGTACTGAGATGTTTCACTTCCCCGCGTTCCCTCCACACTGCCTATGTGTTCAGCAGCGGGTGACAGTCCATGACGACTGCCGGGTTTCCCCATTCGGACACCCCCGGATCAAAGCTTGGTTGACAGCTCCCCGGGGCCTATCGTGGCCTCCCACGTCCTTCATCGGTTCCTGGTGCCAAGGCATCCACCGTGCGCCCTTAAAAACTTGGCCACAGATGCTCGCGTCCACTGTGCAGTTCTCAAGCAACGACCAGCCACCCGTCACAACCCACCGAAGTGAGCCTTTACCGGGGCCGGCATCGCGAAGGTCCAGACCATCGGCCCGTACCCTCAGATACCCAACAACGTGCCCGGCCCACCCGATCAATCCCCACGTTCCACGCCGAAGCAGTACTAGTGACAACCAATCAAGTGCGCCGAATAGTCAACGTTCCACCCATGAGCAACCAGCATCAGACATTCGCTGATGTACTGGCCTCTGACCAACCGAAGTTGGTAAGAAGTGCTCCTTAGAAAGGAGGTGATCCAGCCGCACCTTCCGGTACGGCTACCTTGTTACGACTTCGTCCCAATCGCCAGTCCCACCTTCGACGATTCCCTCCCACAAGGGGTTGGGCCACCGGCTTCGGGTGTTACCGACTTTCGTGACGTGACGGGCGGTGTGTACAAGGCCCGGGAACGTATTCACCGCAGCAATGCTGATCTGCGATTACTAGCAACTCCGACTTCATGGGGTCGAGTTGCAGACCCCAATCCGAACTGAGACCGGCTTTTTGAGATTCGCTCCACCTCGCGGTATCGCAGCTCATTGTACCGGCCATTGTAGCACGTGTGCAGCCCAAGACATAAGGGGCATGATGACTTGACGTCGTCCCCACCTTCCTCCGAGTTGACCCCGGCAGTCTCCTGTGAGTCCCCATCACCCCGAAGGGCATGCTGGCAACACAGAACAAGGGTTGCGCTCGTTGCGGGACTTAACCCAACATCTCACGACACGAGCTGACGACAGCCATGCACCACCTGTACACCGACCACAAGGGGGCGCCTGTCTCCAGACGTTTCCGGTGTATGTCAAGCCTTGGTAAGGTTCTTCGCGTTGCGTCGAATTAAGCCACATGCTCCGCTGCTTGTGCGGGCCCCCGTCAATTCCTTTGAGTTTTAGCCTTGCGGCCGTACTCCCCAGGCGGGGAACTTAATGCGTTAGCTGCGGCACGGACGACGTGGAATGTCGCCCACACCTAGTTCCCAACGTTTACGGCGTGGACTACCAGGGTATCTAATCCTGTTCGCTCCCCACGCTTTCGCTCCTCAGCGTCAGTATCGGCCCAGAGATCCGCCTTCGCCACCGGTGTTCCTCCTGATATCTGCGCATTTCACCGCTACACCAGGAATTCCGATCTCCCCTACCGAACTCTAGCCTGCCCGTATCGAATGCAGACCCGGGGTTAAGCCCCGGGCTTTCACATCCGACGTGACAAGCCGCCTACGAGCTCTTTACGCCCAATAATTCCGGACAACGCTTGCGCCCTACGTATTACCGCGGCTGCTGGCACGTAGTTAGCCGGCGCTTCTTCTGCAGGTACCGTCACTCTCGCTTCTTCCCTGCTGAAAGAGGTTTACAACCCGAAGGCCGTCATCCCTCACGCGGCGTCGCTGCATCAGGCTTTCGCCCATTGTGCAATATTCCCCACTGCTGCCTCCCGTAGGAGTCTGGGCCGTGTCTCAGTCCCAGTGTGGCCGGTCGCCCTCTCAGGCCGGCTACCCGTCGTCGCCTTGGTAGGCCATCACCCCACCAACAAGCTGATAGGCCGCGGGCTCATCCTTCACCGCCGGAGCTTTCCACCACCAGACCATGCGGTCGGTGGTCGTATCCGGTATTAGACCCCGTTTCCAGGGCTTGTCCCAGAGTGAAGGGCAGATTGCCCACGTGTTACTCACCCGTTCGCCACTAATCCCCTCCCGAAGGAGGTTCATCGTTCGACTTGCATGTGTTAAGCACGCCGCCAGCGTTCGTCCTGAGCCAGGATCAAACTCTCCGTGAATGTTTACCCGACTGCGTTTAATTAAAAACTGCGGGTCAACACACACGAGAGCGGAACAACCAGACGGAATAGGTCCGGTCGTTCACAGCGTCCTCGCTGTGTGTGCCACCCCGACCGCATGGGCCGTGGTGGGCTTTCAAAGGAACCTCATCCACCGAGGTGGACGGGGTATCAACATATCTGGCGTTGACTTTTGGCACGCTGTTGAGTTCTCAAGGAACGGACGCTTCCTTTGTTCCTGTTTCACCAGGATCTCCGGGCGCTTCCCTTCGGTCTTGCGTTTCCGACTCTATCAGATCCTTGCGGGCCCGATTTTCGCCGGTGCGTTTCCGCCTTTCGGCTTCTTCGCGTTTCCAACCTTACCAGATCCGTTTCCGTCTCCGGCCCCCTGTTGGAGCGGGGTGGCCGTCCGGCTTTCGCTTTCCGGCCTTTCCGACTCTATCAGACTCGATTTCGTTCCGTTGCCGGTCCGAATTCGTTTCCGAATCCCCGTCGGAGGGGGTTCCGCCGTGGTGCGGCTATTTGCGCTGCCGCGCCTTTCGGCGTGATCACTACTTTAGCGGAATTCCTCGTTGACGCATAATCACGTCGCGGTCGAATTTCGGCATGCCGAAATTGTTCCCGGTGAGGGGCCGTGCAGTAGTGGTGTGCCGCGAAGCGGCGGGATGGCTGCCCGGTTCCTGTCGGCTCCGTGGCAACTCGAAGAACTTACACGATCCTATGAGTGCAGCGCGACTTGGGGGTACGTCCGCGGTGGTTCGAGCCGTCCCGGACCGCCAGGTCGCCGGCCCCACCTGGTCACTGGGGCACCCGTAAGGCAGGCGTGTCCCGCTGATCTGGCCCGGGTCGGCACACCCGCAAGGGTGGGCCGCATGCGAGGAGAGGGACCGTGCGGACGCTTGAGCGTTGGTGCTCTCCTCCCGCTCCGCCGGAGGTTTCGCCGCTGTCGAGGAGCTACGCCGAGCGCCGCCGGTGCGGCAGCGGCCAACAGCGCCTCGATCATCTCGGGCCCCGTCGGACGAGCTGGAGCGGGCAGACGAGGACACCGCCTGAGACGCCACAAGAGCCGTTCCCTATAGGACCGGAGGGCTCCCCAGCCCATGCACCACACCTCCAATACCGAAGGTGCCGGCGCCTGGGTGCCTGACACCGGAGTGCCAGGCGCCGAGGGCTGCTCCGTGCGCCCCACCGGCCCGTGGAACTACGCCGAACCACGACTTACGGCGCACTCACCATGGGGAAGGCTCACCCCGGGGACGGCTGTTGACGGCGCGCTGCCGGGTTCCAGCGAAGCCAGACCCCGGGAAGCGAACCATCCGCCCTGCCTGACATGCACCATCAGCGAGGGGACGAACCATTACAACGAACGTCGAATGAGCGCGTCGAATGAGCGTCATTCCAGCGTCAGGGTTGGCCCGTAACGCCCGCACCGCACCTAACGTGCACGGGAAACCCGCAGGTCAGGCGCCCTTGGCTGCCTTCTCCAGCACCACAACGCACTCCACATGATGCGTCATCGGGAAGAGGTCACTGGGCGCATGGTCGGGAGAACGTGCAGGTCAGGCGGGGTTTTCCTGCCCCGGAGGCAAGCTGCCAGGCGGCCGGAGCGTCAAACGAGCGTCACGCGCGCGGGGGTCGCCGACCGCGTAACACGGAAGGCGTTCTCGGGCAGGTCGGCAGCCGAGGCCAGGCCACGCGAAGGGCCTGGCCACGGGTGCGTACGCCGGGGCTGCGTCGGCAAACCACCGGACCCGGCGATCCTCAGTCGGCGCGTGACCCGGTAGGGCGCATAGCGCAACCCATCGGGCGTCCAACGACACGGTCAAGGGAGGTACATCTCCAACCCGTCGACGTAGTAGACCTCCACGGTCGCGGTGCCATGACGGAACTGCTCGACCAGCGCCCCGTTCTTGTCGCCGCGCTTCCAGGCCGACTCGGCGGCGGTGCTCAGCTGCCGCAGGCCGAGGCCCACGCTGTCGGGCCTGACCAGCAGGTCGGCCCAGCCGGCGCCCCGCAAGTACGCTTCCAGCGCCGCGCCCACGCTGAACTTGCACTCCAGATACCGGTGGGGCGGCAATCCGGCGCGGCTGCCTATCGGCTTGCCGGCGAGCGCGTCTGACAGGACCTTGCGCGACGCCGCGGTCCACCCCACATCGGCGTGCTCGGCTTTGGCGGACCAGGTCGCGCCCTTCTGTCGGGCCAGGTTCAAGTCCGAGGTGGTTATGGAGCGGAGGATGAAGTGCCCTGCCATGTACGGCTCCTACTGAAGAGTTGGAGTAACCATGCGATCAGGTCCTGCTGGCAGCCGCTGACGCTGCTGGCCCGGGGCGGTCCGACCGGGGCGCTCACTGGCCGAAGGTGAACAGCCTCACTTTGAAGTTGGCGGATACCCCGCCTTCAACATCGCGGTATACCGTCCACCCCCCCTTAACTGGAAGAGAAATCTCTTCCCATGCCTCGAGTTTCACTTTGATAACTTCATTACCGCCTGCGTCCTTCAGTGTGACGTAGACTTTCCGCCCGGAATCGTTCTCGCCCACGAAAATCCCGTCGGCCTTTACCTTGTAATTGACATAGGGGGCTGACCATGTGCCCTTGTTCTCAATCTTGCCCGAGATCAACCCGTCAATCTTTCCTACCTTGATCGTGCCGTTCGAGAAGTCGATGGGAGGGTCTTGAGTCTCACCAGACTGCTTCACCGGGCCCCGCAGTTCTCTGACCCTCAGCACCTTGGTCGGCTCCGTGATCGTGGCATGCCCCTTCGCCAAGAGGTTCCCACGAACTTCGAATTCCTTCTCGGCAGTAAGAGGGCTCTTGATCGTCACAGCCTCGTTCTCTTGGAGTCCCCCGATCTGTGCGGTTCGGAGGCCATACCCTCTGGTCACGGTCAGGCCGCCGCCAGCGGTAAGCGTCTTGTCTGTGTCGACGGCGACGTTATCGCGGACCGTGATGGACTTCGTACCATCGGTAGCGTTGATCCAGTTCGCCTTCAGGGTGTGGTCAGAGTGGACGGTGATGTCACCAGTTGTGAGGCTATGTTCCTTCGCCACTGTGACGTCATCCTCAAATCTCACCTTTCCTTTGACAACGAGGTCGCCGACGATCGTTACGGGGGTATTGAAATCCGCACGGCTGGGGGTGATGACGGCTCCGCGCGGGAGAGTGGCGATGTCGAAGGACCGGATCGCGATGCGCCAGGTTTGCTCGGCGGTCATTTTCAGGCGCAGGTAGCGGGCCTTACGGCTGGTGGTGCCCTCGTACGTCTCCTGCCCGTTGGGGATGCTGGTGTATTTGCTCCAGGCGTTGCCGTCCGTCGAATACTCCAGGTCACAAGCCGGGAGCCTGTACTGCCCGGTTTCGATGCCGAAGAGGAAGCGGACCCGGGTGATGTCGCGTTCGCTGCCGAGGTCGACCCGCACCCAGTCGTTCGCCTTTGGCTGGTCCGCGCTCCACCAGTAGGTGTTCGGGTCGCCGTCGGTCATGGCGGATGGGAGGTGCCGGGTACCGTTCTCGCCGGTGCTTGTGCTGAAACCGAGGTTGGTGGTGGCGGTACCGGGGCCGTTGCCAATGTCGAGGGTGCAGTTGACCGTCAGGTCGCGGGTGGTGAGGTCCTGGGGGGCCACCGTGACGGTGGTGGTCAGGGTATGGGTCAGCGGCTTGCCGCCACTGGTCGTGACCAGGGCTTGCAGCATAAAACCGGTGGTCTGGTGAAGCGGTGGCGAGGTCCAGCTCTCTCCGCTGACGGTCTCGCTCTCACGGTCCCAGAACATGGTGTATTTCGTGCGGTTGTCGCCGCCGCCCGACTGCCAGGTCAGGTCGACGGTCGCGCCGTTTTCGACCAGGAGCGGGGTAGGCGTCAGGTTACGCAGGTAGAAGCCAGGCGGAAGCTTGAACACCGGGTCGAGGGTGATGGGTTTGGTCCCGGACGTAGTTACCTCGGTGAGCCCGATCCGGACCTCGCCCTCCACCCGGTTCACGGTGAAGCCGGCGACCCGCAGCGTGATCTGCTTCCCCTTGGGAAGGGTGATAGGCGCCATCTTGGGCTTCAACTGTACGGCCAATACAGCGCCGTTGTTCTCCAGCGTCTTCGTGGGGGCGGACCAGTTCGACGCGCCCTCGCCCACGGGCACGGCGTCGACGCCATCGGGGCCGCTCAGCTCCGCCAGGTCGTTCTCCCCGGCCCCGATGGGGATCCGGAAGGTGATGCTGTTGCAGGCGACGTCCGCCGTCTCGGCGGTCACGGTGAAGATCAGTGTGCTGGGGGGAGCCGAGGTCGGTGTGGACACAGTCAGTGGATCGGGATCGGTGTCCACCCGGTAGCTCAGCAGGGTGTCGGCGGAGCGGGTCTGCACGGCGGCCATCTCGACGGGTTCTCCTCGGCGTTGGGCGTGGGCGGGGTCAGTCGTGGCGGGGGCGTAGCTGGAGGTAGCCCGCGCGGGCCGTGGGCACGGCGTCGTCCAGGTAGGCGGACCGGTCGGCGGGCAGGAGAGGCAGGCGGGCCCAGTCGGGGACGCCCGTGTCCCGGGCGTGGGGTTCGGCCCAGGTCCAGTCGCCGAACCAGGCGGCGGGGCGGGGCATGACGAGCCCGTTGTCGCCGACGTCGGTGGTGGCGGTGAAGGAGCGAATGGCGATGGGCGCCGTGGTGGGTGCGGTGAACCGGATCCGGATGCGGGCGGCGGTCACCGGCGGTGCGGGGTTGTAGTGAATCTCCGTACCGGCCGGGTAAGTGGCCCGTTCCGTCCAGCCTGCGGTCTCGGTGAAGGTCTCCAGCGTGCAGGCGGGCAAGGAGTGGCCGCCGGTGGTGTCGCCGGGGTAGATGTCGACCCGGGTGACCTCGACTTCGGCATGTTCGGCGCCGGCTAGGTCGATTTCGATCCAGTCTCCGGCCGCGGCGGGCTGCTCGCTGAGGTAGTGGCTGCCCAGGTTGCCATCGAGAAGGTGGGCGAGGTGGTGCCCAGATGCTTCGCCCAGAGCCGGGGAGGCAGCGGCGGTTTGGTCGCCTGCCCGGGTGGGGGCGAGCAGGGGGTCGAGCCGGAAGGACGCCTCGATCCTGGCCAGGGCCCGCTGGACGAGGTCGGCGTTCAGGGCGAGTTCGGCCACCGGGAGGATGTCGGTGGTGGCGTGGATCGCGGCGTGCGGGTCGGCGAGCAGGGTGAGGTGGTGGACGACCGGTGGCGCGTCGCTGGGCGTGGCGGGCAGGGCCAGGTCGGTCCCGTTGGTGACCGGGGTCAGGTAGGGATGGGTCGCTAGGTCCTTGGCGACGACGCTGAGCGGTGAATAGTCCGTTGCGCCGCCCGGGCCTTGGAGGCTCGCGTAGTAGCCGATCAGGCCGTCCGTCAGCAGCTCGGGCGAGCCGAGCCGGACCGGCCACCGGTAGCTGAGGTACTCCGCACGTCCGCTCGGGTCGAGGATCTTCCCCCAGGCGGGGCTGGACAACGGCGGCCCCTGGAGCTGGACTTCGAGCTCGGCGCGGATGAGGGCGACGGGGCGCCCGATGAGACGGGCCGGGCTGCGGTCGGTCTCGGGCGACTCATCGCTGATCGACTGGAAGGTCTGGTCGATGGTGTGCACCAACGCCTCGAAGGCGCCGGGGGCGTCGGCATGGTCAAGCAGCGCGGTCAGCATCTCGGACAGTTGCGGGAAGTCGTCCCGGAAGCCCTGGTCCGAGGGGCGCCGGTAGGCGGCGTGCGGGAGCATCGTCCAGGCGAGCCGGGCGCCCTCGCCGACGACGCGCAGTTCGCCGAGCGGGGCGCCGTCGGGCGCGTACACCAGTAGCGTCCGGTCGAGGTGGTTGAGCATCAGCCAGCCGACGACGGGTGTCTGCTCGGGGTCACCGGCCGGGGGCAGTCCCGGATAGGCGATGCCGTCCTTGGACCGTACGGGCTCCAGGCGCACCCGGGCGGGTTGCATCAGCCGGGGCGGGAGCTGGATGAAGCGCCAGTCGTCGTTGGGCTTGGGCAGCTCCGGCGTGGTGTACAGCGGTTTGGTGGGGTCGGGGCGGACGCTGCGGGCCTTCAGCGGTCGCGGCTGCATGGAGGCCGGATCGCTGCTGTTGAGGGCCATGAAGTCGAAGGTGCGGCCGAAGCGGTCGATCATCAGGAGCTTGTTGAAGGAGAACTGCCCGGCTCGCACGGGCTGGAAGCGGTTCTGGTCCGGCTGATTCGGGGGGCCTGGTTGCGGCACCTGCAACGGGTCGCCGAAGAGTGCGGGGTCGGCGTCCTCCTTCGAGGGCGTGAGCCGTGCGGTGCCGTCCTGTTCGAGCAGCCAGTCGTTGAAGCCGTCCAGGGTCTGGGAGAGCACGTCGAGTTCGGCGTAGTAGTCGAGGAGTCCGGCCAGGCCCTGTGTCTCGGCCGGAGAGAAGGTGTTCAGGTAGCGCTTGGCCTGTTCCTTCAGCACATAGGCGGTGGTGGGGGCGAGGAAGGAGCGGCCCTGGAACCGTGGCCACAGGTGCTCGTCTCCGCCCAGGGAGAGCGCGTTGGTCCCGTTCCATGAGTACGTCGTGCCGTCGAAGGTCCAGTTGTCGGTGGTGTCGGTGCGGAAGGGTGTGGCGCAGTACTTGATGTCCCACTGGAGGTACATCGGGGTCCAGGGCTGCTCCCACATGCCGGTGTACTCGGGCAGCGCGCCGGTGACGGTGGACTCGGGATCGCCCAGGGCGACTTCGAGCGCGGTGACGTCGGGGCCCGCGAGCGTCCAGGCCGCCTTGTCGAGCAGCGCGAACTCGGCGATGAGGGTCGCGCACACCGGGGGGAGATTGACGAGGTTCGGCTTGGGCGCGGCGGGGTCGGGACTGGTCGGGGCGCCGTTGATCTTGATGGATTCGAGCAGGACGGACGGCAGTCGGCAGGGCAGCGGGTCCTCGGTGTCCCGGCCGAGCGGCTGGCTGGCGCCGCTGCCCTCGATGACGACGACCGGGTCGGCCGGGCTGTGGTACGGGTCGCGAGCGACGCGCTTGAGCTGGAGCTCTTGGGGCAGTTCGCGGGCGAGCGCGTATGCCACGATGCGTTCCTCGAGCTCTTCCGGCGTGTTGCCGACAGGCAGACCGGGCGTGTTGCCTTCGCCCTCACGCAGCGTGGCGAGGCGGTCGAGGTCCACCTTGACCTGCGCGGCGAGCGTACCGGCGATACCGGGGGTGAGCTGCCGCTGTGCCTCGTCGTCGAACCCGCCCGGGTGGGCGCCGTTGCCGTCGACGGGCAGGTTCTTCAGCCACCACACGTCCCACAGCCGGGCCCGGGTGCGAGCGAGCCGGTCGGCGGTCTCGTCGTACTCGGCCTGGTCGAGGTTGAGTTCGTCCAGCCAGTCGGGGATCTCCGGTACCTGATCCGACGCGTCATGGTCATGGGCGGGGTCGGGGACGATCTGCCACAGGTGGCCGCCCTCGCTCCCCGCGTACCAGGCACGCCGGGTGGCCTCGTCCAGTTCGACGGCGCCGTCCGGCAGTCCATAGGTCTCGATGGTGCCGTTGAACAGGGCCTTGACCAGCTCGCCGGAGTCTTCCGAGCGGGTATGACGGCTGACGAGCTGGGCCGCCGCGTCCGCGGTGCTGTGGCCGACGGCGAGCTTCACCTTGTCGTTGGTCGGCTTGCGCGACCTCGGGGCGGGGTCCTTGTACCGCCACGGGACGTGCAACGCGGTGCCGTAATAGCGCGAGTCCGTGAGCCCGGAGGTGTCGCCGGGCGCGGACCAGCCGAGCGCGCGCAGCACGGCTTCCATGCTGGTGTCGGGCTGGTCCAGGTTGCCGGGTTGCGGCGGCAGCAGGCCGGGGATGTCGCGGGCCCGCTGGAGAATGTCCGCGCCGGGGTCGGCGTACCAGCCGATGACGGCGTAACTCAGGTCGTTGTCGGGGGCGTAGTGGTACCCGCTGCCCTGCTGGAGGTCCTTGAGGGTGTCATGGAAGCAGAAAACGTCCATGTGGTAGCTGGCGAACGCGGCGAAGGCCGGCAGGCCCGGGCCCACCGCGGTCAGGAACGGCTCACGCCGGGCGGGCTCGGTCCATGGGTCGGTGACCGTCAGCTCGTGGTGGCGTCCGATGGTGTCCTGGTGCGGGTCCACGGTCTGCCCGTCCGGGCTGCGGTCGGTGAGGTACCAGCTGTTGCCCTCGGTCCAGTCGTGGCCGTAGTCACTGACCGGCAGGTAGTCGCTGTGCACCACCCAGCCCTTTGCCTGCCGGGCACCGTCCCGGTTGTAGTAGCGCACCATCAGCCAGCGGTTGGGCACCAGGGGGAAGGTGGTCTCTCCGGTGATCGCGTCATAGTGGCCTCGGGCCAGCGCCTCGGGGAGCTCCCACTGGATGTGGACGCCGTCGAGATCCGTCACTTCCCGGTGGAACGGCGGCTCGGGGCTCTTCGCCTCGTTCAGCATGATGCTGAAGTCCGGCGTCCAGCGGTTGAATTCGTGTTCGCCGAGTTGCTGAGTGACCACCAGGGTGTGCAGACGCACCGGGACGATCAGGTCGGTGTCAGGCATTGCGGCCTCCGGCTGCGGGCACCAGCTTCTGCTCAAGCGGCGCGTTGATCATTTCCAGGGCGAACTCGCTGGGGCTCAGCCGGGTGTTGTTGCCGTCCCTGCCGAACTGTCGCGACAGCGCGGGGACGAGGCCGGGGTCACCGTCGAGCAGGTTCAGCACGTGGTGCGTTCCGGGGCGCAGGTGACGGGAGAAAACCGTGCCGGAGTCGGTCGGCCAGTCGACGTGCTGAGGAGCGCCGAGTTCGGCGTCCTCTCCGGCCACGAGGTGGCGCAGCGCGAGCTTGCCGCCCGAGGTGGTGCCGAAGTGGATGCCTTCGCCGGGTTCGCGGATGACGATCTCGTCGGGGACGTTGTCGAAGAGCAGGAGCAGGACGTCGGGGGCCGGGTGGTCGCGGCGCAGTTCGGCCAGTGTCTCGCTGTCGCGCTTGGCGATGAGGTCGAACTCTGGCCAGGCGGGGACGAGCGCGGAGCGCAGCAGCAGCCCGGCTTCCGGGGGTGTGCTCATGGTGCGGGCCGCGACCGCGGCCTGGAGAGTGTCGTCGAGTTGCCGGTCGAGGGAGGTGTGCAGGCCGATGCTGCGGGCGCCGTTGCGTAGCGCCTCCAGCCAGTGCGGGTCGATCCGGAACAGCCGCAGCGACTCCGGTGGCAGCATGCGCGGGTCGGGGACGAGGTAGCCGAAGGGGATGCCGTGCAGCCGGTCGAGGCGTTCCATCCAGGCGGGTAGGCCGGCGGTGTGCTGTTCGGCGGTCCGCGTCAGGGCTGTTCGCTGGGCGGTCATGCCGAGCAGCAGGCGCCGGTCGGCGCGGTTGCGGCGCGCCGGAGGCGGTGGTGGCGGCGGCTCCTCCTGCAGCAGGTCGTGCTGCGGGGTGGCCAGGGCGCGGCGGATGTCGCCGCTGCGATGGGCGAGGGTGCGCAGCCAGTCGAGGTTGGGGCGCAGCTGGGTCTCGGGATCGGCGGCCGTGCGGCCCGGCGCCGGGGTGGCGAGGCGGGCGCGCGAGGGATCGGCGGCGATGGCCATCAACCCGACGGCCTGGTTGGAGAGTTGGCGGCGGGCGCGGACCAGGTCGGCGCTGTAGTCGGGGTCGGCGAGGGCGAGGGTGCGGCCCAGTGTCCAGGCGGAGGCGTAGCTGACGTCGAAGACCCCGTACTCCTTGTCGTAGATCAGGGCGTGGTCGGCGGTGGTCCGGGTTTCCGGGTCGGGGTCGTAACCCTCGGGGAGCGGCTGGGCGGTGACGGCGGTGCACGGGCCGCGGTACCAGGCGTAGCTGAGTTCGCCGGAGAGCAGGCGCTGGGGTACGGGGACGTAGCCGCGCGCGAGCCGGTCGCGGACGTACCGCTCGTGCGCGTCGCGGGCCTCGCTCTGCGGGGCTGGTTCCAGCCGCAGGGCCAGGCGCTCGGCGTTGCCGGGGTCGCCGAGGCTGCGGGCGACGAGCTGTTTGAGCAGGCACTCCGGGTCGAGCTCCGCGGTGTGGTCGTTGGTGAACGACCACGACCACAGGGCGGCGAGGCGAAGGTGCGTGGCCCCGCTGTCGAAACTGCCGTCGAGCGCTTCGTCGTGGCCTTCGAGGGAGACGAGGTGGACGCTGCGCGGGCCGACGCGGTCGCGGGCGAAACGGCTGCCGGTGACGACGGCGAACGAGCCCTCGGTCAGCTTCTCGCCGCCCGCACGGTCGGGGGTCGGGGGGTGGACGTCGCGCACGTGGGTCAGGTAGGGCAGTTCGTCCTTGCGCGGCATGAGGGCGCGGAAGAGTGCCACGGGGACGTCGATGGTGCGACAGGTCGACTCGGCGGTCCTTGGGTCGAGATCGCCGAGGCGGATGCCGGGCGGCTGGACGGTCGGTTCGTCCGGAACGCACAGTTTGGTGACGGGGCGTGAGGTGGCGAGGCCGACGGCCTCGGGGTCGTCCGACAGCTCCCCTTCCTCGAACACCAGCAGAGCCATCCACGGCGTGACGGCGCCGTCCCTCGCCCAGTGCAGATCGCGCTCCCAGGGCAGCACCGAGCGGGTCAGCGTGATGTGCGGCAGGACGGTGCGATAGTCGCCGCTGGAGCCGGGCGGCGGGTAGACCGCCTGCACGGACGCCTCGTCGAGCACGAACTGGGCGGCCCGCACCTCGAATCGCGCCTCGGCCGTGGGGAGCGGTGCGCTGGTGGTGATGTCCTCTGCGCCCTTGAGGAGCTTGTGCTCGGCGTGGATGGTGTAGGTGCCGGCCTGGATGCCGGGGGCCAGGTGGTCGTAGAAGGTGACGTCGAGATCGGGTCCGGTGGCCACGAAAGGCCCCCTCTCTAGCGGGCGTTGGTGGTCAGGGGACGGGAGACGAGGTAGTCGCGGGCGTCGTCGGCGTACTGCCGCAGGGACGCCCCGGCGGCTCCGGGGGCCAGCCCGAGCCGGTGCAGGGCTCCGTAGGCGGCGGCGCGGTTGTCCTTGGTGGCCGCGTCGATGCCTTCGGCGATCGTCTCGATGCTGTCGACGGTGTCGATGAGCGGGACCGGGCCCTGCGGGTCACCGTTCCGCAGCGGGGTATGGCCGTGCGGCGTGACGGGGGTGATGCTGAGCGCCTTGGAGGTGACCGGGCCGAGCTCGCCCGCGCTGTCGGCCTCGGGGACGGCGAGGCGCAGGCCGCAGAGCTGCCCCGCGAGCAGGTCGGGGCCGTCGAGGGCCTGGTCGGGGCGGTCAAGCGGGGTTCCCCACAGGGCGGTTGGGGCATCCCGTCGCAGGATCTCGATGTCGAAGTCGCGGTAGTGGGTGCTGGTGCCCTTGCGGACGGTGATCCGGAACTCGGAGGTGATGCTCTCCCGTTCCCGCATCGGCCGGATGCTGATCCTGTCGTCCGGCGACCCGGCCGACTCGTACGGCTCGTCATTGAGGTAGATCTGTGTGGCGGGGATGACCGTCTCGACCGCGGCAGCGAACCCGGCGGCGGCGATGAGCGCAGGGGCCTGTTCCGCGCGGCGCGCGGCGAGTTCGCCCGGGTCGACATCGGCAAGCAGCCCGCCGAGCGGGGTGATGCTCAGCGGCTCGGGCAGCTGTTCGCGGACCTCCGGCCACTTCGCGGCGTCGAGCGGCTTGCGCTTGGCGCCGATATCGAAGCTGAACGAGATGAACCAGACCTTGACCGTGGCCCGGCCGCCGAGCGGCGGCATCCACAACGACAGGTCGATGCCGACCTCGATGGACACCCGGACCTTGACGAACCACACCTTGATGGTGAACGCGACGCCGATGCTGATGCCGAGGTCGGCTTCCAGAGAGAAGGGGCGCCACTGGACCAGTATGTCGATGTAGGCGGTGAACCAGGCGGACAGCAGCCCCGAGGCGTACGTCGCGGCGAGCCGGCCACCGACCATGAACGCGTTGGGCGTGAGCGCGGTATAGACCTCCGCCTTGACCATGATCTTGCTGTCAGGGGCCCAGACGAAGCCGAGCCGCGCCGGGACCGGGTAATGGTCCGGCACCCGGAACCTGGGGTGGTAACCGCCGGCGGTGATGACGAAGTCACCCGCATGCGGACCCGCCGTCCAGATGTACACGGCGATGCCGCCGGTGAGCTGGACCGCCGGGTCGTAGACGAAGGAGCCTGGGCCGACCACTGCGTCCAGCGAGAGCAGCCCCTGGGATCGCACATAGGCCAGCTTGAGATCGATGTTGAGGCGGGCGTGGGTGTAGGGGGCGCCCTTGGGGAAGGTGATCGAGGTGCGGCCGAGCAGCATCACCTTCAGGTCGTCGCCGAACTCCACGAGGGCGAGCGCCCGGGCGGCGATGAACTGGAACGACGTGAACTGCACGCCGATCGCGCCCCAGTAGCGCCCTTCGGCGGGCCGCACCCAGTCGTTCAGCCGCTCCAGCATCTGCGCCGGTCCGGTCCCGTCCGGGCCGGCGCCCAACCGGTTGACCAGCGGGAACTCGTCGAGCTGCGTGATCTCCGGGACGCGCACCGTGCTGTTGACGCCGAAGCCGCCGGACAGGCCGGTGACGGTGAACGCGGGCGGGCCGAACAGCGCCCCGCCGTCCCGCGCGGCGATCTCGCCGAAGAGGAAGACCGAGGACCAGCCGTCGACGCTGCGGGCGTAACTGCCCGCAGCCTCCATGGCGAAGAACCCGGTCTCCACCGCGATCGCACCGGTGATGTAGACGGCGTACTTCTCGTCGTCGCGGACCACCAGGGCCCCGGTGACCTTCAGCGGGGGCACGTCGATGCGCAGCCCGGCACCCTGGAGCACGGGGGTGAGCCGGTAGTCCTTGTCGAGGCCGAGGCCCAGGCCGACCGTATCCAGCTGGACAGGGCCCAGGGAGAGGGTGGCATCGAACGCGACGAACAGCACATCGCGCCGGTAGCCGAGGCCGACCTTGCGGATCCGGACCGGGCCGAAGACCCGGCCGACGTCCTGCGAGGACCGTTCCCGGTCCTCGTACGACCGGATCCGCTCGCGCCCGAGGACCACGCCATCCACCGGTGCGGGGGTACCGAGAGCGAGGGCGCTGCCAGGCCGGGAGTCCAGGCGAAGCACCAGCGGCGGCAACTCCTCATCGCCTACGTACAGCAACGCCCAGATCAGCACGCCGGGTTGGAGGGGTTCGTCCAGCAGCCGGGGCAGGCTCGGCCGGGCGACGGCGGCCGGTACGGCGAGCGCACGGGCTTCCCCCTCGCCGCCGTCTCCGCCGCTCCCGCTGCCGTCGCCGATGATGCCCGCGATCTCGTCGAGTTCGTCATTGACCCTTTCGACCTGCCCCTGCGGCCAGGCAGCGGAGGCATAGCCGAACTGAACACCGGTCAATGCGATGTCGTTGTCCAGGGTGATGCATTCACCCACCAACGGCAGTTGTGAGGCACGCGCCTCAACGGCCGCGCGAACCGCCATCGCATAACGGCGCCGCTTGGGGGCTGTGTTGTCGACCGGCTGCGAGGCGAGCATCCAGCCGCAGCGCTCGGTGCGGGCCGCCAGCAGGAGCAGGTCGTCGTCGAGGTCGAGGTGGAGGCCGACCTCATACACCTTCGGGGTGAGCATCGGGGGCAGCTCGGGCAGGGCGAGCCCGAGCGCACCGGCCAAGTCCTGAGCGGTCACGCCCGAGGCGTGCTGCCAGACCGCGGTGAGCCTCTTGGGCCACGGCGGGCCCGGTACGTCACCCGGCAGCTTGAACACCAGCCTGCTGTCCCCGACCGTCAGGACGACATCGGGCAGGATCGGCCGCAACCGACGCTCACCCAGGTCGAGTTCAAAGCCGAGCCCGGTCAGCTCGATATGGGCATCGCCGAGGTCGAAGTCCGGGTCGAAGGTGAGACTCAGCACCCAGTCGGGAAGCCAGTCCAGGCCGACCCTGGGGATGCTCCAGTCGCCGAACCGCAAGGGCGGCAGCAGGTCCCGCCACGAGGTGCCCCCACCTCCCCCTCCCCCGCCAGTCGGCCAGGGCAGGCTCCAGTCCAGGCGCGACGGGGCCGAGGGAAAGGTCCAGCCGAGGCCGAGCGAGAGACCGGCCAGCGGATTGCCCGGCAGCCTCGGCCACTCCACTGCGCCGACCAGGTCGGAGATCCACCCGTTCAGCAGGTCGAGTTGCGGCGCCGTGGGCCAGTCGGGCCCGCCGAACAACCCGAAGGCGCTCAGGTCGATCCCCTTGTCGGAGAAGAACTCGCCGAGGAACGGAAGGTCCCCCAGGGTGGCCTGCAGACGGGGGAAGCCGATCAGGCCCAGCTTCGACCACCGGTCCGAGCCCAGCGGCAGACCCGCGAACACCAGCCGCAGCCAGTCCGACGCCCCGCTGAACGCGATGGCTCCGCTGCTCAGGTCAAGCCGGAGCCCCAGGGACGGCACGGTGGGGAAGATGTCCGGCAGCTCCGGTAGCTCCAGGCCGAGCAGGGCGGCGAGGTCCGGCAGGGTGAGCGGGGATCCGTCCCGCCACCAGCCGGTCAGCTCCCTGGGCTGCGGCAGGCCGGGGAAGCCGGGGAGGTCCATCTCCACGCGCGGGATGTCGAACCGCAGCACACGGCCTCCGCCCAGCTGGAGGGAGAGTGCGGGTAGCCGCCGCACGATGTCGACCGGGCCGACGTCCGGGAGCGCGAAGTCGAAGCCGAGATCCGGGAGTTCGATCCGAAGCCAACCGAGGTCGATGTCAACATCGAACAAGGAGCCGAGGCGGCCACCGCCGCCCGATCCGCCTCCAGACGACCAACCCAGGCCGAATTTCGACACCGTGAACCGCCCGAGCCTGATCGCAGGGAAGTCCTGCCAGGACACCTCCGGCACAAGCCGAACGAGCCACACGCGCGGACCACCACCGGGCAGGACATAGGCCGCGCCGACCCACAGCCCCGCCCCTAGTGCACGGTCCTCCGGAAGCAGCGGCCAAAAGGTCCCGCCGCCGTCCACCGCTTCGGCCACCGCCGTGTTGATCAACGTGGCTTGCTCGGCGGTGACCTCACCGGGGGCCGCGATCAGTTCGACGCCCTGGACGCCGACCTCGTCGCCGCCGGGGATCTCCGCACCAATGTGGGGCAGGTCGGACAGGTGGACGTCACTGTCCTTGACCCCGACCAGGCACACCAGCCCGTCACCCGCCCGGGGGCCGGCGAACACGATCCGCACATGCTCCGTCTCCGCCGTGATGACCACCCTGCCGAGCGCCAGGCTGTCGTACTGAGCCGTCACCCGCCGGATCCCAGGGACGAATGCGCGCGGTGCTCCCGTCAGGTCCAGCCCCCAGGCGTCCGCCATCGCGACCACGTCGAGCGTTTCGCCCTCGGCCGCGTCGTGCCGCGCGGTCAGCCCGGTCACGTACTGGTTCGCCGCATCCGCCGCAAAGCGCAACGTCACCACCACCTCGGGCCCGCCCAGCACCGCGACGGTCCCGAGGACGGTGAGCTCCTCCGCACGCACCTCCGTGGTACGCAGAGCGAGTAACTCGCCGTTGCCCACGAGCTGGTAGAGCTCGGGGAACGGAAACTCATCCAACCTCAGAACGAACTCGCCGCCCGGCTGCGGAAAACGACGCTTGAGGTCTTCGACGGACACAGGCATGGAGTCCCCCTCGTGGGCTGCTGGACCGCAAGACGACATGCAGGCCCCGGCCCCCTTGCCCACGGGCTGCACCGGCGATATGGAACTACGGATTACGCACATGCCGCGAGATGGCTTGCGAAATCCAGCCATTCGCCCCAACAGGGGAAATTCTGTGCTACGCGCACTGGGCCTCTGGGGGAGGTCCGGCTCGGAAGGTCATCTCCGGCACTTCACGGAGGGACCTCCAGAAGCCCGGGAACGTGCCCGCCTGGCAAGACGGAGCTCATGGCGCACGGGCCGCGGACTGCGCAGCCGTGCGGCGGCCAGGTCCAGGTCCCAGCGCCCCGTGTGGACCTCCACCGCCCTGCCCAGAGTGCGCGGCCAGGGCGGCGCCGATCAGACCTTCTCGACCATCCGAGCCTGGGCGGCTGTGACCATCCGGATGCCTTCCACATCCGAAATAAGGACGGACACCCGGCCCGGATGTGCCAGGGAAGTCGCGCACAGCATGGTGTCGAGGGCGTACCCCACCTGATGAACCGTGGGAATGAGCGTCACGCGAGCGTCAATATTCCGGAACCGCACCGACGCCACCCATCGGCCTGCCACAAAACCCCAGGTCATCCCCGTCCGACCAGGGCGCCGACCACATGACCTGCTGGATCCGCGAAAACACGTCGAGTTCCCGCAAGGATCCGAAAACCGCAGGTCAGGTGCCTGTCGCCACACGCTCCAGAATCGCCACGCACTCCACGTGCGCGGTCATCGGAAACAGATCGAACGCCCGCATCCTCCGCGGCACATAGCCCACCTCGGCGAAGTACTTGAGGTCGCGGGCGAGGGCGGCCGGGTCGCAGGCGACGTAGGCGATGCGGCGGGGGGTGAGGGAGGCGAGGTGGGTGGTGGTCTTCTTGCCGGCGCCGGCGCGGGGTGGGTCGAGGACGACGAGGTCGACGTCGGTGATGCCGGTGCGGGGGAGGATCGACTCGACCTTGCCGTGTTCGATGCGTACGCGGTCGAGGTCCTGGAGGTTGTGGCGGGCGTCCTCGACCGCGCGCTTGCCCGATTCGATGCCGAGGACCGCGCCCTTGTCGCCGACGCGTTCGGCGAGGGCACCGGCGAAGAGGCCGACGCCGCAGTACAGGTCGAGGGCCATATCGCCCTTCTTGGGCATCAGGCCCTGCATGACGGCCTCGACGAGGAGGTCGGCGGCCTTCGGGTGGACCTGCCAGAAGCCGCCGTTGCCGACCCGCCAGGTGCGGTCGGCGGCGCGCTCGCGGACGAAGGGGCGGCCGTGGACGCGGTGGACCCCGCCGTCCTTCTCGCCGACGCGCAGGACGGAGACCGGCTTGTCGAGTTCGACGATGGGGAGGCGGCCGCCGGGGCGCGGGGTGAGGATGACCTGACGGTCGTGGGAGCCGGTGGCCGCGATCGCCTCGACGCCGGCCATCTGCGGCCACTCACGCTTCTCGATGCCGAGTTCGGAGACTCCCGGGGCGGCGATCATGCAGTGGGTGACCGGCTCGACTTCGTGGGAGCGGTGCTTGCGGAGTCCCGCGTGGCCATCGGCGTCGACCGCGTACTGGACGCGGGTGCGCCAGGCCGGAACCTCGCCCTTGGCGACCTTGTCGCCGGGGGCGGGCTCGACCGTGCCGTCCCAGTGGGCGTCGTCGGGCGACAGTCCGGCCAGCCGTTCCAGCTGTTCGGCGATGACCGAGGCCTTCAGGCGGCGCTGGGCGCCGGGGGCGGCGTGCTGCCAGTCGCAGCCGCCGCACTTGCCGGGGCCGGAGAACGGGCAGGGGGCCTCGACCCGGTCCTTGGAGGGGGTGTGGATCGCGACGGCGTCCGCGCGCAGGAAGCGGGCGCCCTCCTCACCGTCGGTGACGCGGGCGGTGACGCGCTCGCCGGGCAGCGTGTGCCGTACGAAGAGGACCTGGCCCTCGTCGGTGCGGGCGATGCAGTGGCCGCCGTGTGCGACCGGGCCGACCTCGACCTCGTACTCCTCGCCGACCAGCGATTTCTTCGGTTCTTCCTGCATGGCGGGAGGGCTCCTGAGGTGGGTGGTGCGGGGGGCACGTCGAGGCGGTACGGCGGGATGCCGACCGTCAAGTCTACGTCCCACCGTGTCATGCCCCGGCCCTGTGCTGGGACGGGGCATGACACGGTCGGGCGGGGCCGTGCCGGGCCGTCCTGTGCTGGTTGGCGGCCGTGCTGATGCGGGCCGGGCCGGGCGGGGCTGTGCCGTGCCCGGCCGACCGCCGGCACCGGTGCTGTGCCGGACCGGCCCCATCCCCCCACAGCTTCGTGCTCTGCCGGGCCGTCCCGCGGCCGGGCCCCGTGCGGCGGATCGCCCCTCGTCGGCGCGTGTGGCCTCACCGCACCGTTGGAACGGTGGCTGCCCCACGCCTCACCCTGGCGCCGCTCTCGCTGCCCGTCGGCCCTCGCCCGTGTCCGCCGACGAGCACCTGCGCACGCCAGCGAGCCTCTGAGCGCCGGCGAGCCCCAGTGCGCCGCCGAGCGTCGGCACACCCGCCCCAGGCAGCCGCCCTACTTCTTGGGCGCCGCCTTCTCCTTCTTCGGCTGGGAGACCGGGCCGCGGCGGACCGCACCCGGAGCGTTCCACTCCGCGCGCTTGCGGGCGCGCAGCTTGGCGGCCTCGGAGGAGTCCAGCTGCCAGGGCACGGAGGTGACCATGACGCCGGGGGTGAAGAGGAGGCGGCCCTTGAGGCGCAGTGCGGACTGGTTGTGCAGCAGGTGCTCGTACCAGTGGCCGACGACGTATTCGGGGATGTAGACGGAGACGGCGTCGCGCGGGCTCTCCCGGCGCAGCGACTTGACGTAGTCGATGATCGGCCGGGTGATCTCGCGGTACGGGGAGGCCAGGACCTTCAGCGGCACCTCGATGCCGCGGCGCTCCCACTCCTCCCGCAGGGCCTTGGTGTCGGCCTGGTCCACGTCCACGCTGACCGCTTCGAGGCTGTCGGAGCGCATCAGCTTGGCGTAGTTCAGGGCGCGCAGGGTGGGCTTGTGCACCTTGGAGACCAGGACAAGGGAGTGCACCCGGGAGGGGCGGACCACGTCGTCGTCCGGGGTTTCCTCGGCGGCGATCTCGTCGGCGACCCGGTCGTAGTGGCGGCGGATCGCGGACATCGTCACAAAGAAGATGACCATGCCGAGGAGCGCGACCCAGGCGCCGTGGGTGAACTTCGTCAGGAGGACGACGACCAGGACCAGGCCCGTGAAGAAGGCACCGAATGCGTTGATGGCGCGGGAGCGGTGCATCCGGCGGCGCTTGGCCGGGTCGGTCTCGCTGAGCAGATGGCGGTTCCAGTGGCGGACCATGCCGGTCTGGCTGAGCGTGAACGAGACGAAGACGCCGACGATGTAGAGCTGGATCAGGCGGGTCGAGTCCGCGCCGTAGAGGTACACGAGGATCGCGGCGGCGCCGGCCAGCAGGACGATTCCGTTGGAGAACGCCAGGCGATCGCCGCGGGTGTGCAGCTGGCGCGGCAGATAGCGGTCCTGGGCGAGGATCGAGCCGAGCAGCGGGAAGCCGTTGTAGGCGGTGTTCGCGGCGAGGAACAGCACCAGAGCGGTGGCGGCGGCGAGGATGACGAAGAGGAAGCTGCCCTTGCCGAAGACCGCCTCGGCCACCTGCGAGATGACCGGGTTCTGGGTGTAGCCGGAGCCGACCGGCTTGCCGTGGTCGAGCAGGTCCTTGGCGGGGGTCTCCGCCATCCGGACGTGGGTCGCCATGGCCAGGCCGATGATGCCGCAGAACATGGTGACGGCCAGGCCGCCCATGAGGGCCAGCGTGGTCGCGGCGTTCTTGGACTTCGGCTTGCGGAAGGCCGGGACGCCGTTGGAGATCGCCTCGACGCCGGTGAGCGCGGCACAGCCGGAGGAGAAGGCGCGCAGCATGAGGAAGACGAGGGCGAAGCCGGCCAGGCCGCCCTGTTCCGCGTGGATGGTGAAGCCCGCGGTGGGGGCCTGCATCGTGTCGCCCAGGACGACGCCGCGGATCACGCCCCAGGCGATCATGATGAAGACGCCGGCCACGAAGACGTACGTCGGAATCGCGAAGAGCTTGCCCGACTCCTTGACGCCGCGCAGGTTCATCAGCGTCAGCAGCACGATGATGGCGATCGCGCACAGCGTCTTGTGCTGGACGACGAACGGGATCGCGGAGCCCAGGTTCTCCACTCCGGAGGCGATGGAGACCGCGACGGTCAGCACATAGTCGACGAGCAGGGCGCTGGCGACGGTGAGACCGGCCTTGGGGCCGAGGTTGGTGTTGGCGACCTCGTAGTCGCCGCCGCCGCTCGGGTAGGCGTGCACGTTCTGCCGGTACGACGCGACGACGGTGAACATCAGCACCACGACCGCGACCGCGATCCAGGGGCTGAAGTTGTACGCAGACACACCCGCGATGGACAGGACGAGCAGCACCTCGCCGGGCGCATAGGCCACCGAGGAGAGCGGGTCGGAGGCGAAGACGGGGAGTGCGATGCGCTTGGGAAGCAGGGTCTCCCCTAGCTTGTCGCTGCGCAGTGCGCGCCCGATCAAGATCCGTTTGGGCACGTCGGTCAGTTTGGACACGCAGAGGATGCTAAGCCTTCGTCAAGGTCTGCGCCCACCCGCTACCGGATCGGGTGGCCTCGGCGGGGAACGCAGTGCGTCGAGCGGGGTGCGTCTGCCCTGCTGAGGGGCGCATCGGAGCCGGTCGCCTCCACAGAATCCGCACGTCGCGCGCACGGCACGGCCCCGGCAGGCCGTATCCGTGGCATTCGTCACGGGGTTGCCGCGATCCGTCACGGAGATGACGCGACCTGTCACGCGTACGACTACACCGGTCACGAATTGACGCCGGTCGTCACGGAACGCGATGCCCGAGTCACCATGAGGTGTCGCGGCGGAGTCATGGGATCCACTGTGGGGTCAGAGGTGGCCTTGGGCGGGTGGTCATGGGTGGGTGGGCGCGGCGGAGAGTCCGGGAGCGCCGCTGCCGGCGTCGCTCCTGAGTCACCCCACGCGCCGGTGAGTCACCCTTGCGAGTCGATGAGTCACCCCACGTGGTGGCGAGGCGGACCCACCACGTCCCCGCGAGTCACCCCATGGGGTGGCGAACCCACCACGTCCCTGCGGGTCACCCACGAGTCGTCGAGTCACCCTCACGTGCCCGCGAGTCACCCCTGCCGGGCGTCCCCTGTCCCCGCTCCGGCCCCTGACTCCGCCCCGGCCCCCGCACCCCGCTGACGCCGTACATGCAGATCTCCCAGCCCCTGTCGCGTGGCGACCAGCAGCACCCGGTCCTGCGGCCGGAGGACGTAGCCGGCGCCGAGCTCGTGCACCAGGTGGGCGGGCTCGCGCTCCGCTTCCGGCGGTGGCGCCGCGGCCCCGCCGTCCGTCTCCGGGTCGTCCGGTGTGGAGGTGTCGACCGCCAGCACCCGCAGCCGCCCCGGCCGGAGCACCTCGCCGACCGTACGGCCCTCCAACGCCACATGGCCGCGTACCTCGACCCGCGCGACCAGCAGCACCCGGCGCTCGACCGGAATGGCACCGAGGATCTGGCGGCCCATCATCGCGCCGGCGAAGGCGGGCGCGGCCAGGTAGCTGACGCTCCGGCTGCGGGTCAGTGCCCGCGGGTGCGCGGCGCGCAGGGTGCGGTAGACGGCGGTGGCGAACCGGTCGTCGAACAGCCGCAGGGTCACCCGCAGCCGCGGATTGACCGAGCGGGCGTAGAGGGCGGCCTCCAGGTTGGTGGTGTCCTCGCTGGTCAGGGCGAGCAGGGTGGCCGCGCGCTCGATCACCGCGGCCTCCAGGACACCTTCGTGGGTGACGTCGCCCAGTACGGTCGGCACCCGCAGCCGGCGGGCCAGCGCGATACCCCGCGCCTCCGGGTCCCCTTCGATGCACACCACGGGGATGCCCATCTCGTGCAGCCGCGCCAGCACCCGGGTGCCGACCTTGCCGAGGCCGAGCAGCACCACATGCCCCGACAGACCGCGTGGCGGGCGGCGCAGCGCCGAGGCGCTGCGGAAGGTGCCCAGTCCCTCGAACGCCGCCGCGACGAGCACCGGCAGCAGCAACAGCCCGGTCAGCCCGGACAGCAGCTGCAGGATCTTGCGGGGCGTCGGATCGTGGATCGCCGGGTCATTGATCGCGAAGAGGTCCAGCAGCGAGAGGTAGGCGGCGTGCACCGGATCCTCCCCGGTGGTCAGGGAACCGGCGACGGCCAGCGCCAGCACCGCGCCGACGACCGCGGCCAGGGACCAGCGCAGCCGCCGGGAGAAGAGCGAGGCGAGCGGTGCGCCGCGGCCGCGCAGTCCGCGGGGGCGCACCGGCCGCCCCGTATAGGAGACGGTCTCCAGGACGATGGTTCCGCAGCCGACGGCGGCCGCGGCCGCGGCGTCGTCCGGCAGCAGTACGGGCCCCTCGTCGACGGCCGCCGAACTCGGCACGTCCTCGGGGTCGTTGGCGGAGGCGGAGAGCAGTGCCAGGGTGCACAGCCCCGGATCGCCGGGCCGGCCCGGCGGCACCGGCGTACGCTCCACGGCGCGCAGCAGCAGCCCGTCCGCCTCGATGACCTTGCTGGTACCGGCGACCGCGGTGGCCACCAGCGCGGGAGCCACGGTGTCGGCGTCGGACAGTACGGTCGTGGAGGCATCGGCGGCCTCCACGTCCCCGGCGTCGTCGGAACCCAGGGCGGCGACGGCCGCCGCCTGGTCGAGCAACTCCTCCAGATGCTGGCCGAGTTTGCGGTTGTAGAGCCGGATGACCAGCCGCAGCCGGGGGTTGAGCCTGCGGGCCCGCAGGGCGGCATGGATGTTGAGCTCATCGTCGTCGTAGACCAGCGCCAGGGCGTCCGCGTCGACGATGCCCGCCGCGGCCAGCGCCGCATCGTCGGGCTGCGCCGCCTCCAGGAGCCGTACGGTCTCCTCCTGCACCTCCGCGCCGTCGTCCAGGCCCTCGGGTGGCAGCGGTGTCGTCCGCGTCATCGCCGCCGACATCCGGCCCAGCAGCGCGGTGGCCCGGTCCAGCGCGCGGGCCGGCGGCGGGATGCGGGGGCGGTGCGGCTCCCGGGCGGAGGGGACGACGAGCGTCACCCGTTCGCCGTAGACGTCCCGGAGTTCGGCGGCGAGCCGATGCGCCAGCGCATCGTCGCCGCAAACCACCATGTGCGGGGTGCAGTAGCCCTGTTGGGGCTGGAGAGGCAGGTTGGGCACACCTCGTAGCGTGCCTTACGGGCGTCGGGCGGCGCAGCCCGGCGCGAGATGCCGTCGTGCGGACGGCGCGGATCCGCATCAGACCACGGCCCACCGCGCCCCCTACCGGAAGCGCCATTACGGCTACGGTTGTACCGGACCACGGTGCGCCCAGCGCCCCCGCTGACGCGCCCGGTCCTGTCGCGAGCCGTGGCTTCGTGTCGCCGGTACTGGGAGAAGAAAGTAGTGAGCAGGGTGTTTGTGCAGGTCAGCGCGCTAGTACAGGGCACGGGGTAATCAGCATGCACATCGTCATCATGGGGTGCGGGCGCGTGGGCTCCGCGCTTGCGCAGACCCTGGAGAGCCAGGGGCACACCATCGCCGTGGTGGACCAGGACCCGACGGCGTTCCGTCGCCTGGGTTCGTCCTTCGGCGGCCGCCGGGTGACCGGCGTCGGCTTCGACCAGGACACCCTGCGCGAGGCCGGCATCGAGGAGGCGGGCGCCTTCGCCGCCGTCTCCAGCGGTGACAACTCCAACATCATCGCCGCCCGGGTGGCCCGTGAGATGTTCGGTGTCGAGAATGTCGCGGCCCGTATCTACGACCCCCGCCGCGCCGAGGTCTACCAGCGTCTGGGCATCCCGACCGTCGCCACCGTCCGCTGGACGGCCGACCAGATGCTGCGCCGGCTGCTGCCGTCGGGCGCCGAACCGCTGTGGCGGGACCCCAGCGGCGGCGTCCAGCTCGCGGAGGTGCACACCTCCCCCGCCTGGGTCGGCCACAAGATCAGCACTCTCCAGGAGGAGACCGGCGTCCGCGTCGCCTTCCTCACCCGGCTGGGCGAGGCGATTCTGCCGACCTCGCAGACCGTGCTGCAGGAAGGCGACCTGGTGCACGTCATGATGCGCACCGACGAGGTCGAGAAGGTGGAGGCGGCATTCGCCACGGGTCCTGAGGAGGCGCACGCATGAGGGTCGCGATCGCAGGCGCCGGCGCGGTGGGCCGTTCCATCGCGGGCGAGCTGCTGGAGAACGGGCACGAGATCCTGCTCATCGACAAGGCGCCGACCGCCATCTCGGTCGAGCGGGTGCCGCTGGCGGAGTGGCTGCTGGCGGACGCCTGCGAGATCACCTCGCTGGACGAGGCGGCGCTGCAGCGCTGCAACGTCGTCATCGCGGCGACCGGCGACGACAAGGTCAACCTCGTCGTCTCGCTGCTCGCCAAGACCGAGTACGGCGTGCCGCGGGTGGTCGCCCGGGTCAATAACCCGAAGAACGAGTGGCTCTTCAACGAGTCCTGGGGCGTCGATGTCGCGGTCTCCACGCCGCGTCTGATGTCGGCCCTGGTCGAGGAGGCGGTGAGCGTCGGCGACCTGGTACGGCTGCTGCGCTTCAGCCACGGCGACGCCAACCTCGTCGAGCTGACGCTGCCCCCGGAGGCCGCACTGGCCGGCACCCGGGTCGGCGATGTCGAGTGGCCCGAGGACACCTCCCTGGTGACGATCATCCGCGGTACGCGGGTGCTCACGCCCAACAAGGAGGACGCGCTGGAGGCCGGCGACGAGCTGCTGTTCGTGGCGGCCCAGTCGCGCGAGGAGCAGCTGGAGGATCTGCTGTCGATGCGGCGCGAGGACGCGTAGCGACGACCGGCGGTCCATGGGGTGTGTGCCCCGGCGGCGGTTGTTCTGTGCCGGGGCACACACCCTCGGCACCACCGGCCGTAGCGACGCCTGGGGCCCGGGAACCAAGCGGTTCCCGGGCCCCAGGCGTAGGTGTGTGCGGGCTCCCGTCAGCGGCGGTGACGGGCCCGTCGCGGCCGCTCGTCGTCGCCCTCCGCCGCGGTCTCCGCCACGGCCTCGGACACCATGTCCGGGTAGAGGTCGCCGGCGACCCGGTCGAGCACCTCGCGCTCGCCGCGGCGCCGCTCCTCCGCCTCCTTCTCGGCCTTCTCCTTCGCCTCCATCTCGGCGAAGACATCGATCGGGGCCGGTGCCTTCGCCAGGAACACCCACGTGAGGTAGACCGCGAGCAGGAAGGGCGGGATCTTCAGTGCGATCAGCACCCAGCCGAGCTGGGTGGTGTCCGCCCACCAGTACAGCGGGAAGAGGATCGCGCACTTGGCGAAGAGGATCAGCCCCCAGGCCCAGCTGGCCTTGGCGTACGCCTTCTTCCGGCCCGGGTTGCGGGTGCGCCAGGAGAGGTTCTCCTTGAACACCGGCCCCAGGATCAGCCCGATCAGCGGGACGCCCGCGAGCGTGGTGATCATGTACGCGAGGGCCAGTCCGAGGGTGTAGAGCATCCCCGGCAGGTAGAAGTCCTTGGCGTTGCCCGTCATCATCGCGAAGACCACGCCGAAGGCCACCCCGAAGACGCCGCTGAAGGCGTGCTTGACGGTGTCCTTGCGGACCAGGCGGACCGCTGCCAGCACCACCGATACGGCCAGCGCGGCGATCGCCGAGATGTGCAGGTCCTTGTTGATCGTGAAGATCGTCACGAACAGCAGGCCGGGGACCACGGTCTCCACCATGCCGCGGACCCCGCCGAACGCTTCGAACAGCGCCGCCTCGGTCACCTGTCTGTCGGCGGCTCCTGGGACGCCCGGCTCGGGCGGGGCGGGCGAGGGGCCTGCGGAGGCATCGGGGTCGGCATCCGCGTCAGTGGTCGGTCGGTCGTGAGACGTCACCGGCTACTCCTGTCCGAGCGGTCGGAGTTCGTACTTCGGATTGAAGAGCACCCGGCGTCCGTGGCTCAGCGAGACCCGGCCCGAGGCGATGAGCTTACGGCCCGGCTCGATCCCGACGATGGAGCGGCGTCCGAGCCACACCACGTCGAGCGCCGCGGAGCCGTCGAACAGCTCCGCCTCGAGCGCGGGCACACCGGCGCGCGGCCGCAGCGTCACATGCCGCAGGGTGCCGGTGACCTTCACTATCTGCCGGTCGTCACAGTCGCAGATACGGGTGCACCCCGCGTCCTGCGCATCCTGCTGCAGCTCGGCGGACTGCAGCTCCTCCTCGGAGGAGGACAGCCTGTCGAGCAGCCGGCGGAAGCGACCGGCCGGCTTCTCGGAACGGGTCCCAGCACTCATAGCCCCAGCGTACCGGTGGCCAGGTCCCGGGATCACGGCCCGCATACGGACTTCGTACCCACCGCACAAAGCCGCGCCCCGCCGCGGGGGCCCGGATTCCGGTCCTGCGCCGCCGGGTCACTGCTCGAAGCGGTACCCCATCCCCGGCTCCGTGATGAAGTGCTTCGGGTGCGAGGGATCGCTCTCCAGCTTGCGGCGGAGCTGGGCCATGTACACCCGCAGATAGTTGGTCTCGGTGCCGTACGAGGGGCCCCAGACCTCCTGGAGCAGCTGCTTCTGGCTGACCAGCCGGCCCGCGTTGCGGACCAGGACCTCCAGCAGATGCCACTCGGTGGGGGTCAGCCGGATGTCCCGGCCGCCGCGGTTGACCTTCTTCGCGGCGAGGTCGACGGAGAAACCTTCCGTCTCCACGATCACCTCGGCGTCGGCGGGCCCGGTCGGCTCGGCCCTGCGCACCGCCGCCCGGAGCCGGGCCAGCAGCTCGTCCATGCCGAACGGCTTGGTGACGTAGTCGTCCGCCCCTGCGTCCAGCGCCTCCACCTTCTCGTCGGAGGTCTGCCGGGCGGAGAGCACCAGGATCGGCACCCGGGTCCAGCCCCGCAGCCCCTTGATCACCTCCACGCCGTCCATGTCCGGCAGACCGAGGTCGAGGACGACGACGTCGGGGTGGCGGGCGGCCGCGAGTTTGAGCGCGGTGGCTCCGTCGGGGGCCGCGTCGACCTCGTATTTGCGCGCCTTCAGGTTGATCACGAGGGCGCGGACGATCTGCGGCTCGTCATCGACCACAAGCACCCGGTTCACTGGCGTTCTCCTCGTGGTGTCGTCGCCCGGCGGGGCGAGCCCGCCGGGCGTGTGGTGAGGGTGGTCCGTGCGGCCCGGCTCATGTCGTGGCCTGGGCGGGAAGGTCGGGCCTGGCCGGCGGCCGGCCGGACGCCGCCCGGAGCGTGAGGACCATCGTCATACCGCCTCCGGGGGTGTCCTCGGCGGCGAGCGTGCCGCCCATCGCCTCCGCGAATCCGCGCGCCACGGCCAGCCCGAGGCCCACACCGGCACCGCGCGGAGCGTCGCCGTAGCGCTGGAAGGGTTCGAAGATCCGGTCCTTGGCGCTGTCCGGCACCCCCGGGCCGCGGTCGGCGACCCGCAGCTCCACCCGGTCGCCGAGCGCACTGGCCGAGACCAGTACCTGCGTCCCGTCGGGGCTGTACTTCACGGCGTTCTCCACCAGGTTGGCGACCGAGCGTTCCAGCAGCCCCGGGTCGACGGCCACGATCGGCAGCTCCTCGGGGATGTCGAGGGTGACGCTGCCCTCCGGGACGCCGCCGAGCGCCATCGGCACCACCTCGTCGAGGTCGATCTCGCGGATCAGCGGGGTGACCGTGCCGGTCTGCAGCCGGGACATGTCCAGGAGGTTGCCGACCAGGTGGTCCAGGCGGTCGGCGCCCGCCTCGATGCCGGCCAGCAGCTCCGCCTCGTCCTCCTCGGACCAGGCGACGTCGTCGGAGCGCAGGGAGGTGACGGAGGCCTTGATGCCGGCCAGCGGGGTCCGCAGATCGTGGCTGACCGCGGCCAGCAGCGCCGTCCTGATGCGGTTGCCCTCGGCCAGCTCACGGGCCCGCTCCGCCTCGCCCACCAGCCGCTGCCGGTCCAGTACGACGGCGGCCTGGGCGGCGAACGCGGCCAGCACCCGGCGGTCCTCCGCGGGCAGCACCCGGCCGGTCAGCGCCAGCGCCATGTGGTCGCCCACCGGCATGTCGACATCGGCGTCCTCGGGGCGCAGGAGCGGCTTGCCGTGGTCACTGCCGGCCCGGCCCGCGCAGGTCCACGGCTCGACGTCGCCGGCCCGCTCCAGCAGCGCCACCGTCTCCATGCCGAAGGTCTCCCGGACCCGCTCCAGCAGGGCGTCCAGGGTCGTCTCGCCGCGCAGCACGCTGCCCGCGAGGAACGAGAGGATCTCCGACTCGGCGCGCAGCCTGGCCGCCTGATGGGTGCGGCGGGCGGCGAGGTCCACCACGGAGGCGACCGAGACGGCCACCGCGAAGAAGATCACGATGGCGACGATGTTCTTGGGGTCGTCGACCGTGAGGGTGTGGGTGGGCGGCGTGAAGTAGAAGTTCAGCAGCAGCGAGCCGACCGCGGCGGACGCCAGGGCCGGCAGCTGCCCGCCGAGCAGCGCGGCGACGACCGTCAGGAAGAGGAAGAGCAGGACATCGTTGGCCAGTCCGGGGCCGTTCACCATGCCGGTCAGCAGCAGCGAGAGCAGGACCGGGCCGACGACGCCGACGAGCCAGCCGGCGATGATCCGGGTCCGTCCCAGCCGCGCGCCGCGCGCCACCGGCAGCCCCCGGCCCTTGGCGACCTCGTCGTGGGTGACGATGTGCACATCGAGGTCGGGGCCGGATTCGCGGGCGACGGTCGCCCCCACGCCCGGCCCGAAGATGTACTGCCAGGCCTTGCGGCGACTGGAGCCCAGCACGATCTGGGTGGCATTGACCCCGCGCGCGAACTCCAGCAGTGCGCTGGGTATGTCGTCCCCGATGACGTGGTGAAACGTACCGCCCAGGTCCTCCACCAGGGTCCGCTGGACGGCGAGTTCCTTGGGCGAGGCCGAGGTCAGCCCGTCGCTGCGGGCGATGTAGACGGCGAGCACCTCGCTGCCCGACCCCTTGGCCGCCATCCTCGCCGCTCGGCGGATCAGCGTACGGCCCTCCGGCCCGCCGGTCAGTCCGACGACGATGCGCTCGCGCGCCTGCCAGGTGGAACGGATCGAATGCTCCGCCCGGTACTCCTGCAGATACTCGTCCACCCGGTCGGCGACCCACAGCAGCGCCAGCTCGCGCAGCGCCGTGAGGTTGCCGGGCCGGAAGTAGTTGGACAGGGCGGCGTCCACCTTGTCGGGCTGGTAGATGTTGCCGTGCGCCATCCGACGGCGGATCGCCTGGGGCGACATGTCGACAAGCTCGATCTGGTCGGCCCTGCGCACGATCTCGTCGGGCACGGTCTCGCGCTGCCGCACACCCGTTATCGACTCGACGACATCCCCGAGTGACTCCAGGTGCTGGATGTTGACCGTCGAGATGACGTCGATCCCCGCTTCCAGCAGCTCCTCGATGTCCTGCCAGCGCTTGCCGTTGCGCGAACCGGGGACGTTGGTGTGTGCCAGCTCGTCGACCAGCGCCACGGCCGGATCGCGTTCCAGGACCGCGTCCACGTCCATTTCGGTGAATACGGTGTCGCGGTACTCCAACTCCCGGCGCTGGATCTGCTCCAGCCCGTGCAGCATGACCTCCGTACGGGGCCTGCCGTGATGCTCGACGAACGCCACGACCACGTCCGTGCCCCGCTCCACGCGCCGGTGCGCCTCGGACAGCATCGCGTACGTCTTTCCGACGCCCGGTGCCGCGCCGAGGTATATCCGTAGCTTGCCGCGTGCCATGGCCCCATTGTCTTACGTGAAAGCCGCCCCCACCGGGCTGAACCTGCTGCGACCCTACCGACCGGGCAAGGGCACAAAAGGTGCAGTCGGCGACTTGGCGTCCGGTCTTGACGCGACTCTGATACGGGCGGCGGGAGGGCCCGCGGCTGGGACCCAGGGGGTGGACGGGCACGCGGACGGGGCGCCGGCCCGGGGCCGGGCGGCGGGGCGGGCGCCGGACCGGGGCGGAGGCCGTCGACGGGGCGGACGGCGGGAAGCGGAGGGCGGGCAGGAGGTGAACCATGGCCGGAAAAATGCCGTCGCCGGGCCACCGGCCGACTGCGACGATGACCCGCATGACCGAGGCACATCCGACGGCCTCCCGCACGCCCGACGTACGCATCGCCCACACCGCCGATCTGGACCCCGCCACCCTCAAGGCGGCCCGCGCCCTCCTCTACGACGTCTTCGACGACATGACCGCGGAGGACTGGGAGCACTCGCTCGGCGGTCTGCACGCCCTGGTCCACGAAGACGGCGAGCTGATCGGGCACGCGGCTGTGGTCCAGCGACGCCTGCTGCACGGCGGCCGGGCACTGCGCTGCGGTTACGTGGAGGGCGTCGCGGTCCGTGCGGACCGGCGCGGACGCGGACACGGCGCGGCCCTGATGGACGTCCTGGAACGCGTCGTGCGCGGCGGCTACGACCTCGGCGCGCTCGGCGCCGCCGAAGAGGCCGCGCCCTTCTACGCCGCACGCGGCTGGCAGCTGTGGCGCGGACGCTCCTGGGCCCTCACTCCGGACGGCATCCGGCGCACCGCCGACGAGGACGGCTGCCTCTACGTCCTCCCTACCGCGGCCGCCCCTCTGCAGCTCGACACCGACCTCACCTGCGACTGGCGCGACGGCGACCTCTGGTGACGGGCCGGCGGGCCAGCCGGGAGTTCTTCGCCCGACCGCCCCCGGCCGGCCCCGCCCCCCGCCCGGCCCAGTCGCTCCGTACCGAACCCGGCCCGGATCAGTACCGCCTCAGCTCGGGTTCTCGGCGTGGGTCAATGTCTCGCGTTCGTCGGTGCAGCCGTGGTCGGGATCGGAGTACGAGCCGCATTCGACGATGGCGCGGGGCTTGGGCGTGCGCGCGAGCGAGCGAGGCGTAACGGCTCGCCATCATGGCGTCGAATGCGCTCTTCCAGGGCTGGGCCCCGGGGCTGACCTTGTTACGGGTGAAGTCGAGCTGGGCGGTGCCGACGAGTACGACGGGATGGGGGAAGGCGGCCGGCGCCGCGGTGGACGGGGCGCCGGCGAGCAGGCCTGCCGTCAGAGCGCCGAGCAGCGCGCCGACGACTAGGGTGAGCCTTCTGCGCATGGGGGGTGGGCGCCTTCCCGTCGAGATGCTCGATGAATGAGAGCCGTTCTCGTACATGAACGGCAGGCGCTGATATGAACACCTGCGATGACTGGCGAACGCAAGGGCAAGCCCTCGCACCGTCAAGACCTGGCGCCGGAGACCGAGAAATCAACCCCCGTGCGCCGATGGCCAGTTCAGGCCCCGAAGAGGCGGAACGCAAGAAGAGCGGCCCTTGGAGGAGAGGTCTCCTCCAAGGGCCGCTCGGGCACTCTGCGCGCTCAGCCCTTGCCCCCGCCGTGGACCAGATCCTTCAGCGCCGTGTTCAACTCCAGTACGTTGACGCGCGGTTCCCCCAGGAAACCGAGGGTGCGGGCGTCGGTGTGGCGCTCGACCAGCCGACGTACCGTGCCGCCGGGCAAGTGGTTCTCCCTGGCGACCCGGTCCGCCTGCAGCTCGGCGTACGCGGGCGAGATGTCCGGGTCGAGTCCGGAACCCGACGAGGTGACGGCGTCCGCCGGGACCTTCGCCTCGGGGACCCCGTACGTCTCGGAGACCCACCGCTTGCGCTCCTTCACCGCCTTGGCGAGGTCGGTATTGGTGGCGCCCAGGTTGGAGGCGCCGGAGACCTGGAGGTCGTACCCGGTGTTGACGCCATTGGCCCGGTTGCTGCCCAGCCCCGCGGCGGGGCGCGGCTGGAAGAACCTCAGGTCCGGGACCGGGTTGCCCCTCTTGTCCTTGCCCTTGTCGTAGCGCTGGCCGATCAGCGACGAACCGACGACCTTGCCGTGGGAGCTCACCTCGGACCCGTTGGCCTTGCCGGGGAACGCCGCCTGCGCCACGCCGGTGACCACCAGCGGGTAGACGACCCCGCAGACCACGGTCAGGACGAGCAGGGCGCGCAGGCCCGCCCCGATCAACCGGGCGGTGTTGCGGACGGAGTTGTTCACGGTGGTCACCCGATTCCGGGGAGGAGAGTGAGGAGCAGGTCGATGAGCTTGATGCCGATGAACGGCGCGAGCAGACCGCCCAGTCCGTAGACGGCGAGGTTGCGGCGCAGCATCCGGTCGGCGCTGACCGGCCGGTACTGCACGCCCCTGAGGGCGAGCGGCACCAGCGCGACGATGATCAGCGCATTGAAGATGATCGCCGAGAGGATCGCGGAGTGCGGGCTGGACAGCCGCATGATGTTGAGCGTGTCCAGGCCGGGGTAGGCCACCGCGAACATCGCCGGGATGATGGCGAAGTACTTCGCGACGTCGTTGGCGATCGAGAAGGTCGTCAGTGCGCCGCGTGTGATCAGCAACTGTTTGCCGATCTCGACGATCTCGATGAGCTTCGTCGGATTGGAGTCCAGGTCCACCATGTTCCCGGCCTCCTTGGCGGCCGAGGTACCGGTGTTCATGGCCACGCCGACGTCCGCCTGTGCCAGCGCGGGTGCGTCGTTGGTGCCGTCGCCCGTCATTGCGACCAGCTTGCCGCCGGCCTGCTCCCGCTTGATGAGCGCCATCTTGTCCTCGGGCGTGGCCTCCGCGAGGAAGTCGTCCACCCCTGCCTCGTCGGCGATGGCCTTGGCCGTCAGCGGGTTGTCACCCGTGATCATGACGGTCTTGATGCCCATCTTGCGCAGTTCGACGAAGCGTTCGCGCATCCCGTCCTTGACGACATCCTTGAGGTGGATGACCCCCAGCACGCGGGGCCCGCTCGCGTCCTCCAGGGCGACCAGCAACGGAGTGCCGCCGGCCTGCGAGATGACGTCGGTGAGCTGCTGGGCGTCCTCGGCGACCGCGCCACCACGCTCCCTGACCCAGGCGATGACCGCACCTGACGCGCCCTTACGGATCTTGCGCCCTTCGACGTCCACCCCCGACATCCGGGTCTGGGCGGTGAACGGGATCCACTCCGCGCCCGTCAACTCACCCTGGTGGCGCTCGCGCAGCCCGTACTTCTCCTTGGCGAGGACGACGATGGAGCGCCCCTCGGGCGTCTCGTCGGCCAGCGAGGACAGCTGCGCGGCGTCCGCGACCTCGGCTTCGGTGGTGCCGCGTACGGGGACGAACTCGGCTGCCTGCCGGTTGCCGAGGGTGATGGTGCCCGTCTTGTCGAGCAGCAATGTCGATACATCGCCTGCGGCTTCGACGGCGCGGCCGGACATGGCCAGGACGTTGCGCTGCACCAGACGGTCCATACCGGCGATGCCGATGGCCGAGAGCAGGGCACCGATCGTCGTCGGGATGAGGCAGACCAGCAGCGCCAGCAGGACGATCATGGTCTGTTCGGCGCCCGCGTAGACCGCGAAGGGCTGGAGGGTGACGACCGCCAGCAGGAAGACGATGGTCAGCGAGGCGAGCAGGATGTTGAGCGCGATCTCGTTGGGGGTCTTCTGCCGTGCGGCGCCCTCGACGAGGTTGATCATCCGGTCGATGAAGGTCTCGCCGGGCTTCGTCGTGATCTTGATGACGATGCGGTCGGAGAGCACCTTCGTCCCGCCGGTCACGGCGGAGCGGTCACCTCCTGACTCGCGGATGACCGGAGCCGACTCCCCCGTGATGGCGGACTCGTCGACGGATGCCACTCCCTCGACGACATCGCCGTCACCGGGAATGACGTCACCGGCCTCGCACACGACAAGGTCCCCGATGCGCAGCTCGGTGCCGGGCACCTGCTCCTCGCCGCTTGCGCTCAGCCGGCGCGCCACGGTGTCCGTCTTGGCCTTGCGCAGGGTGTCGGCCTGCGCCTTGCCGCGGCCCTCGGCGACCGCCTCGGCGAGATTCGCGAACAGGACGGTCAGCCACAGCCAGACGGCGATCGCCCAGCCGAACCAGTCGGCGGGATCCGTACAGGCGAAGAGCGTGGTCAGCACGGAGCCGACCTCGACCACGAACATCACGGGGGACTTGACCATCACCCGCGGGTCGAGTTTGCGTATCGCGTCCGGCAGGGACGTGACCAGTTGCCTGGGGTCGAAGAGACCACCGCCCACACGGCCGTCGCCGGGCTGGTGCCCATGGGGGACGTCCTGGTGCGGAGCACGGGTCGGAGTGGCGGTGGACATGGAGCCGGGCTCCTCCGGTTTCACAGGGACGGTCATGACAGCCCCTCCGCCAGCGGCCCGAGGGCCAGCGCCGGGAAGTAGGTCAGACCGGTGATGATCAGGATCGTGCCGACGAGCAGCCCCGCGAACAGCGGCTTCTCGGTACGGAGGGTGCCCGCGGTCTCCGGGACCGGCTTCTGCTCGGCGAGCGAGCCGGCCAGGGCGAGCACGAACACCATCGGCAGGAAGCGGCCGAGCAGCATCGCCAGACCGATCGTGGTGTTGTACCAGGGGGTGTTGGCATTGAGGCCGGCGAACGCGGAGCCGTTGTTGTTGGCGCCGGAGGTGAAGGCGTAGAGCACCTCGGAGAAGCCGTGCGAACCGGCGCCCGTCGCCTTGGTGTTGAGCATCGAACCCAGTGCGTCCGGCAGCACCATCGAAGCGGCGGTGAAGCCGAGCACCAGCGTCGGGGTGATGAGGAGGTAGCAGGCGGCGAGCTTGATCTCGCGGGTGCCGATCTTCTTGCCGAGGTATTCGGGCGTACGGCCCACCATCAGGCCGGCGATGAACACCGCGATGACCGCCATCACGAGCATGCCGTACAGGCCGGAGCCGACGCCGCCGGGTGCGATCTCGCCCAGCATCATGCCGAGCAGCTGGATGCCGCCGCCGAAGGCCGTGAAGGAGGAGTGGAAGGAGTCGACCGCGCCGGTGGAGGTGAGGGTGGTGGCCACCGAGAAGATCGAGGAGCCGCCGATGCCGAAGCGGGTCTCCTTGCCTTCCATCGCGGCGCCCGCGGCCTGCAGGGCCGGGCCGCCGTGGGCGAACTCGGTCCACATCATCAGCGCCGTGAAGCCGAGCCAGATGACGCCCATCGTGGCGAGGATCGCGTAGCCCTGGCGCACGTTCCCGACCAGCCTGCCGAAGGTCCGGGTCAGCGCGAACGGGATGACGAGGATCAGGAAGACCTCGAAGAGGTTGGTGAAGGCAGTGGGGTTCTCGAAGGGGTGGGCGGAGTTGGCGTTGAAGTAGCCGCCCCCGTTGGTGCCCAGTTCCTTGATGACCTCCTGGGAGGCGACCGCGCCGCCGTTGGTCTGCTGGGAGCCGCCCATGAACTGACCGACCTCATGGATGCCGGAGAAGTTCTGGACGGCACCACAGGCGACCAGGACGAGCGCGCCGAGGACGGCGATCGGCAGCAGGACCCGTACGGTGCCGCGGACCAGGTCCGCCCAGAAGTTGCCGAGCTCGCCGGTGCGGGTGGGGGTGCCACCTGCTCGGGCGAAGCCGCGTACCAGGGCGATGGCAACGGCCATGCCGGTGGCGGCGGAGACGAAGTTCTGCACCGCGAGGCCGGCGGTCTGCACGACGTGGCCCATGGCCTGTTCGCCGCTGTAGGACTGCCAGTTGGTGTTGCTGACGAAGGACGCCGCGGTGTTGAACGCCTGGTCCGGGCTGATCGACGCGAAGCCGAGGGACAGCGGCAGACCGCCCTGGACGCGCTGCAGCAGGTAGAGGAAGAGCACCCCGGCCGCGGAGAACGCCAGGACGCCGCGCAGATAGGCCGGCCAGCGCATCTGGACATCCGCATGCGCACCGATGCAGCGGTAGACGGCCTTCTCGATGCGCAGGTGCTTGGGCGAGCTGTAGACGGCGGCCATGTAGTCGCCGAGGGGGCGGTACGCCAGGGCGAGCGCAGCGGTGAGCGCCGTCAGCTGGAGCACGCCTGAGAGAACGGGGCTCATGTGGCCCGCCGCGACAGCAGCAGTCGACACCTCAGAACCTCTCCGGGAAGACGAGGGCGAGGACCAGGTAGCCGAGCAGGGCGACGGCCACGACCAGACCGACGATGTTCTCCACGGTCACAGCTTCGCCACCCCCTTGGCGACGAGAGCCACCAGCGCGAAGACCGCGATCGTGACGACGACGAAGGCCACATCGGCCATCGTGTGCTCCTAGGGGAAAGTGGCGGACGGGACCCCTAGAGCAAAGCGCCGTTCCGGCCGTCTGTGACCGCCGTTGACGGCTCCCTTACGGCCATTGGCGCTCCCTTGACGACTTTCCTACGCAGCACGACCTGACCTGCACAAACGGAGCGGGCCCGCACCCCCCAGAGGGGATACGGGCCCGTGCGACCGTCACGATCCAGCCGTCACCGGGGCGCCTGGACGCCGCCCGGCCGCCGGAGTGTCAGCGGATCTCGGTGATCTCCGGTCCGCGCTCCAGACGCTCGACACCACCGCCGAAGCGCGACTGCTCGACCTGGTCCTGCTGCACGCCGTCCGGCACCATCTGGGCGTCGTCCGGCAGCTTCAGGACGATCGGGTCCCGGGGGGCCATCGGGCCCTCGCCGCGGATGATGACGGTGTCCCGGAAGATGTGTTCCAGCACGCCTGCGGCCTGCGGCTGCACCGCGCCCTGGCCGGAGATCACACCGCGCAGGAACCACCGGGGGCCGTCGACACCGATGAAGCGCACGACCTGCACCCCGTTCGTGCCGTCGGGCAGCTGTACGGGGACCTGGGCACGCAGCTCCCAGCCCAGCGGGCCCTCGACCTCGTCGATGACCCCGCCCTGCTGGGTGATGCCGGCGGCGATCTCCTCGCGGACCTCACCCCAGATGCCCTCGTTCTTGGGGGCGGCGAAGGCCTGCAGCTGTACGGCGCTGTCCTGCAGCACCACGGTCGCGGCGACGATGGCGTCACCGGCGACCTCCACCCGAAGCTCCATGCCGTCGACACCCGGCACGTACAGCCCGCCGAGGTCCACCCGGCCCTCGCCGGGCTCGGAGACCTCCGACGAGTCCCAGGGACCGTCGGGGCGCGGCGCGGGCGGAAGATTGAGCCGCTGCTGCGGCGCCTCGTCCTCGTCGGCGTCGCTCACCGTGTGCTCGTCGAGCGTGGTGTCCTCGACCGACTCTTCAGGAGCCTCGTTCTTCTTGCGACGTCCGAACACGTCACTGTCCTTCCCGGTCGGCACCGACCGATGCGTATTCATTCCCGCCCGTGGAGCCGCCCACCGCCGCATGACCGCCGGTGGAACCGAATCCCCCCTCGGCCCGCGCCGAGCCGGGAAGTTCCGCCACCTCGTGGAAGCGCACCTTCTCGACCTGCTGGACGACCAGTTGGGCAATCCGGTCGAACCTCTCGAACCGCACGCTTTCGCGCGGGTCCAGATTGACCACGATCACCTTGATCTCTCCACGGTACCCGGCATCCACCGTCCCGGGGGCATTCACCAGCGCGAGGCCGCACCTCGCGGCCAGTCCGGACCGCGGGTGCACAAATGCCGCATACCCGTCAGGCAGCGCGATCGACACCCCGGTGGGCAGCACGGTGCGCTCCCCCGGCGCCAGCTCGGCGGCCTCGGTGGTCACCAGATCCACGCCCGCGTCGCCGGGGTGCCCGTACGACGGAACGGGCACCTCCGGGTCCAGCCGCCGCAGCAGCACATCCACCGGATTCCGTACCTGACTCACGGGTTCACCTCGAAGGCACGCGCTCGCTTGACCTGGTCCGGGTCGGACATCGCCGCCTGGATCTCCTCGGGCCGTCCGTTGTCGATGAAGTGGTCGACCTTCACCTCGATGAAGACCGCCTCGGCGCGCACCGCGACGGGACCGTCCGGTCCGCCTATGCGTCCCACGGCCGTCGAGTAGATCTTGCGCCCGTGCACCGCGGTGACCCGCGCGTCCAGGTGCAGCACCGTGCCCAGCGGCACCGGCCGGACGAAGTCGGTCTCCAGCCGGCCGGTCACCGCGATCACCCGCAGCAGCCAGTTCAGCGAGCCCAGCGTCTCGTCCAGCGCGGTGGCCAGCACCCCGCCGTGCGCCAGCCCCGGGGCGCCCTGGTGGGCCTCCTTGACGGTGAACTCGGCGGACACGCTCACACCGTCGCCGGCCCGCGCCTCCAGGTGCAGACCGTGCGGCTGGCCCGTGCCGCAGCCGAAGCACCGGTCGTAGTGCGCGCCGAGGAGTTCTCCGGGTGCCGGCGCGTCGGCATGCCGGACCGGAGCGACGGCGTCCGCCGGTGGCGTCAGCCGCGCCCTGGGTTCGTCAGTTCCACTCACGAGTGCAGACCCTACCCGCGCGCATAAGAGACCCGCGCCGCCGTGCCAAGCTGGAGCCATGCAGCCGTACGAAGAACGCCTCACCGCGCCCCGGTCCTGGTGGGTGATCGCCGCGCTGATCGGCGTCGCCTGCGCCCTGATGCTGCTCCCCCTGGGGACGCTCTGGATGCTCGGCGGACTGATCGGCGGAGCGGCGCTGTCCGCGGTGGCGGTGAGCTCGTACGGCTCGGCCCGGATCCGCGTGGTGGGCGACGCCCTGATCGCGGGCGACGCGAAGATCCCGGTGACGGCACTGGGCGAGGCACGGGCGCTGGACGCGGACGAGGCGCTGGCGTGGCGTACGCACAAGGCCGACGCCCGCGCGTTCATGCTGCTGCGGGGCTATATCCGCACCGCGGTGCGGGTGGAGATCACCGACCCGCAGGACCCGACGCCGTACGCCTATCTCTCGACGCGGGCGCCGGAGCGTCTGGTGGCGGCGCTGGCAGCCGGACGGGCCTGACCCGGCGGCCGCCGGGCCCGGTCAGCCGCCCGCTGGGGGCTCGCTCTCGTCGGCCCGTTCGGCGTGCGGCAGGACGGCCGGAGCGGAATCGGGAAGGGCTTCCCAGGGGACCTGCTGCTTGCGCAGGTCCTTACGGATTTTTTCCGCAAGTTTTCTGGTGTCCCTGCGGTTCATGAACGCGCCGACGGTGGCGCCGATCATGAACGGGGTGAGGTTGGGGAGGTTGCGCAGCGTGCGCTTCATGATCTGCTGGCGCAGCTCACGCCTCATCTGCACGCCGAGGGCGATGTTCAGCGAGGCCGGTTTGGTGATGTCGACGCCCCGCTCCTCCGTCCAGGACGTCAGATACGCCATGCCGCGCTGCCGGAAATTCCCCGCGGGCCGCAGGCCGTAGACCTCGTGCAGCTCGGCGATGAGCTTGATCTCGACCGAGGCGACGCCGGTGACCTCGGCGGCCAGCTCGGCCGGCATGGCGGGCGGTACGGGCAGCATCGCTGCCGCGCCGACGCCCGCTCCGACGGCGGCGGTGCCCTTGCAGGCGCCCGCGACCAGCTTGTCGGCCAGGTCCTCGGGGGTCAGTCCGGGGAACTGGGCGCGCAGGGTGGCGAGGTCGCGGACCGGGATCCGCGGGGCGGTCTCCATGATCCGGTCGGCGATCACGGCGATCGTCGCCCGCACCCTGCCGCCGGCTCCGGCACCACGGCCGACCATGGCCGCGAGCGAGGCCGTGCGGCCGCTCCCCCGCTCTCGGCTCTGCTCGAGCGGGAGGTGCCCTCCTTGCAGCGCGCCGGTCGTCCGCTCCGCGGGAAGGGCGCTCGGGTCGGCGGGCACGGGCGCGTTTTTCTCGCGTGATCGTGCGCCGGCCGCCGAGCCTTCGACGCCCTTGGAGCCCTTGCGGAACGGGTTCACGCCTGCCACGGCGTAGACCGGTCAGGCCGCGCAGTCGCGGCAGATCGGCTGCCCGTTCTTGTCCTCCGCGGCGAGCTGGCTGCGGTGGTGGACCAGGAAGCAGCTCATGCACGTGAACTCGTCCTGCTGCTTGGGCAGCACGCGCACGGCCAGTTCTTCGTTGGACAGGTCCGCGCCGGGCAGCTCCAGGCCCTCGGCCTGCTCGAACTCGTCGACGTCGACGGCCGAGGCGGACTTGTCGTTCCGCCGCGACTTCAGCTCTTCAATGCTGTCCTCGTTGAGGTCGTCGTCGGTCTTGCGTGGGGTGTCGTAATCCGTAGCCATTTTTCGCTCTCCCCCTCTGGGTGTCTGCGGTGTCTCAGCGCTCGTAACGCGTGAGAGGCCGGACTTGTGCCCGACCTGAGGCGGAGATTTTGCCTCACATCAAGGTCTGTTACTCAATCGACACCCAACCGCACCCCTGAAGAGGTGATCGGTTTGGATGGCGATCAGGACCGTACACGGTCCGAATGTCGCACCTCGCGCAGCCCACCACCTCTACTTCCCGTGATCTCACCCCCCGGAAACCCGGACTTCCCCGGCATTCCGACAGGCATTTCGATCACGGAGCGTAGATGGCTGGAATTTCGCGCCTGTGAGGCATCACACACACGCAGACCGGCGAGCGGACCGGTTCAATTCCGCGCAAAGCGAACTCGGCGAAGGATCCATGCCGACCCCCCTTCACGTCAAACCGGCAGGCGAGGCGGCATACGGCCGTGAGACGGGCGATCGTACGCACAGATGTCCGACGACTGCCCACGGGGGCGCACAGTGGCTCCAGCGGGCGTACAACCGCCCTGTGGCCTGCGTCTAGAGCGGCAGGACGACCCGCATGACGAGTCCGCCGCCCTCGCGGGGCACGGCCGTGATCGAGCCGTCGTGCGCACGGACCACCGAGCGCACGATGGACAGTCCCAGACCGACGCCCTTGTCGCTGCCCGTGCGCTCGGTACGCAGCCGCCGGAACGGCTCGAAGAGGTTCTCCACCTCATACGCCGGAACCACCGGACCGGTATTGGCCACCACCAGCACCGCACACCCCGGCGCCGGCTCCGTGGACACCTCCACCCACCCCTCCTCCGGCACGTTGTAACGCACCGCGTTCTGCACCAGATTCAACGCGATCCGCTCCAGCAGCACCCCGTTGCCCTGCACCACCACCCGGGACCGGACCCCACGCAGCTCCACCCCCTTGGCCTGCGCCTCCTCCCGCGTCTGGTCCACCGCCTGCGACGCCACCTCCGACAAGTCCACCGGCTTCTTGTCGACCACCTTGTTCTCACTGCGCGCCAGCAGCAGCAGACCCTCCACCAACTGCTCACTGCGCTCATTCGTCGCCAACAGCGTCTTCCCCAGCTGCGCCAGCTCCGGCGACGCCCCCGGATCCGCCAGCTGCACCTCCAGCAACGTCCGGTTGATCGCCAACGGCGTCCGCAACTCATGCGACGCATTCGCCACGAACCGCCGCTGCGACTCGAACGCCCGGTCCAGCCGGTCCAGCATCTCGTCGAACGTGTCCGCAAGCTCCTTCAGCTCATCATCAGGACCCCCCAGCTCGATCCGACGATGCAGATCCGAACCCGCCACCCGCTGAGCCGTACGCGTAATACGCCCCAACGGCGACAACACCCGCCCCGCCATCGCATAACCAAAAGCGAACGCCACCACCGTCAGGCCGAGCAGGGCCAGCAGGGACCGGTTGAGGAGGCTGTTGAGGGCGACCGCGCGCTGGTGCTGCAGGCACTGTTCGACGGCCTGCTGGAGCAGCTGCCCGGACGTCTCGGTGGGCAGGTCGCAGATGTCACTGGTCGACTGGAACTTCCCGCCGAGGATCTTCAGCGGCAGGGCGCTGCCGTCGTGCAGCGCGTCCGCGGCCAGCATGTAGATGATCGTCAGCAGCACGATCCCGGCCATCAGGAACATGCCGCCGTACAGCAGCGTCAGCCGTATCCGGATCGTGGGCCGCAGCCACGGGAACGGACGCACATCGACCGGCCTGGGGTCCCAGGTCGGCTTGGGCGGAACGGGCGGCGGCGGGGTCGCCGCCTTGGAGAACGAGGGCAGGGAGGGCATCGCCGGTCAGATCCGGTATCCCGAGCCGGGGACGGTGACGATCACCGCGGGCTCGCCGAGCTTGCGGCGCAACGTCATGACCGTGACCCGTACGACGTTGGTGAACGGGTCGGTGTTCTCGTCCCAGGCCTTCTCCAGGAGCTGCTCGGCCGAGACGACCGTGCCCTCGCTGCGCATCAGGACCTCCAGCACCGCGAATTCCTTCGGGGCGAGCTGGACCTCCTTGCCGTCGCGGAACACCTCGCGGCGATTGGGGTCGAGCTTGATGCCGGCCCGCTCCAGGACGGGCGGCAGCGCGACGGTCGTACGGCGCCCGAGGGCGCGCACCCGGGCGGTCAGCTCGGTGAAGGCGAAGGGCTTGGGAAGGTAGTCGTCCGCGCCGATCTCCAGGCCCTCGACGCGGTCGCTGACGTCGCCGGAGGCAGTGAGCATCAGGACGCGGGTGGGCATCCCCAGCTCGACGATCTTGCGGCAGACATCGTCACCGTGGACGACCGGAAGGTCACGGTCCAGCACGACGACGTCGTAGTCGTTGACCGCGATCCGTTCCAGGGCGGCAGCGCCGTCGTAGACCACGTCGACCGCCATGGCCTCCCGGCGTAGTCCGGTGGCCACCGCATCGGCGAGCAGCTGCTCGTCCTCGACGACGAGAACACGCACGTCGCTAGTCCTTCCTCAGGGCCCTTTCGGGCAGGCACAACAATGTCTTCAGAGCTCTTCCATCCTGCCCCGAAGAGCCATAAACCGGCGGTAAGAGGGGTGCGGAAGGGGTGGAGGGCCCCCGGACCCGGCACCCGACGGGCAGGATTCCCGGACGGGTTGAGGTTTCCCTGAGGTGGGGGTTGGGGAGGACGACTGCACACCCGCGATCACGCCCTGTTTCTTCGGCTACCTGCCATGAACTGATCCATCGCAGGGACCACGCCGTGATCGACCCACCCGTCGGCACACCCCCGTGCCCACCGACCCACGACGAGGGGGCGCACATGGACGCGTTCACCGCAGGCATTTTGCAGCGCATAGAGAACACCGAAGCGGATCTGGATCGGGCCCGTGCCGTCGGCGACGACTTCCTCGCCGAGGTCGAGCAGGCGGAACTCGAGGACCTGCAGCGACTGGCGACCGAGCACGGCGTCCGGTACGGAGCGGTCAGCAACGCCTGACCTCTCCCCGGCGCACGACGACAGCGCCCCGGCATCCAGGGGATGGTGCCGGGGCGCTGTGGTGCCCGGACGCGGGTCCGGTCAGTCGTGCCAGGCGCCGAGCTCGTCCAGGAGCGGCTGGAGCCGCTCGAAGAGGGCCGGGGAGGCGGCGAGGGTCAGCTCGTGGGAGACCGGCTGCCCGGGGCGGCCGCCGGTGAGCGCGCCGGCCTCGCGGGCGATCAGGGCACCGGCCGCCAGGTCCCAGGGGTTCAGACCGCGCTCGTAGTAGGCGTCGAGCCGGCCGCAGGCCACATCGCACAGGTCGATCGCGGCCGAGCCGCCGCGCCGGATGTCGCGGACCTGCGGCAGCAGCGTGCGCACCACCTCCGCCTGGGCGGCCCGGCGCTCGGCGAGGTAGCCGAACCCGGTGCCGATCAGCGCCTGGGAGAGCGGCGGCGCGGGCCGGTGGCGGATGCGCTCGCCGTTGTTGAACGCGCCACGACCCACGACGGCCTGGTAGGTCTCCCCGCGCATCGGGGCGGCGACGACTCCGACGACCACCTCGCCGTCCTTCTCCGCGGCGATGGACACCGACCAGGCAGGCAGCCCGTAGAGGTAGTTGACGGTGCCGTCGACGGGGTCGATGACCCAGCGGATACCGCTCGTGCCGTCGGAGCTGGCGCCCTCCTCCCCCAGGAAGCCGTCGTCGGGGCGGTGCTCCCCGAGGAAGCCGGTGATCAGCTTCTCGGAGGCGAGATCCATCTCGGTGACGACATCGATCGGGCTGGACTTGGTGGCGGCCACGCCGAGGTCGGCGGGCCGGCCGTCGCGCAGCAGTGCCCCCGCGCGGCGGGCGGCCTCCAGGGCCAGTTCCAGAAGTTCGTCGTACAGCGCGTCGCTCTGCGCCGGGTCGGTCTGCGGGGCCTCGGGGTGCAGCGGGTCGGGCACGATGCTCCTTGCTCGGACGAGCGGTGATCGGGGCGCAGGGGCTTACGCGGAGTGCGCGGGGCCTGCGCGGAGGCTGGACGGCGTTACGCGGGGGCCTCGGCGGCCGGGCCCCGCCAGTCGGCGCCGGCGGCGGCCGGGCGCGGTGCGCGCGCCGGGCAGCAGCCCACGGGGCACAGGTCGTGGCCGGGCCCGAGGGCGCCCAGGGCGCAGCGCTCCGGGGCACCGCCCCGTTCGGTGGCCGCGCGCTCCAGGAGGAGGTCGCGGACGGCCGCGGCGAACCGCGGATCGGCGCCCACGGTGGCCGACCTGGCGACCGGAAGACCCAGCTCGGCGGCCTTGGCGGTGGCTTCGGTGTCGAGGTCGTACTTGACCTCCATGTGGTCGGAGACGAACCCGATGGGGGCCATCACGACGGCCGGGACGCCCGCGGCGTGCCGCTCCTCCAGGTGGTCGCAGATGTCCGGCTCCAGCCAGGGGATGTGCGGGGCGCCGCTGCGGGACTGGTAGACGAGCCGCCAGGGGTGGTCCACACCGGTCTCCGCGGCGACCGCGTCCGCGATCACCCGTGCGACGTCCAGGTGCTGGGCGACGTACGCACCGCCCTCGCCGTCCTGCGTGTGGTCGGCGGGGGTACCGGAGGTGTCGGCCGCGGCGGTGGGGATGGAGTGCGTGGTGAAGGCGAGGTGGGCGCCGGCCCGCACCTCCTGGGGCAGTGCGGCGAGGGAGGCCAGCACACCGTCGACCATCGGGCGGACGAAGCCGGGGTGGTTGAAGTAGTGCCGCAGCTTGTCGACCTGCGGCACCGGCAGGCCCTCGGCCCGGAGGGCGGCGAGGGCGTCGGCGAGGTTCTCGCGGTACTGCCGGCATCCCGAGTACGACGCGTAGGCGCTGGTCGCCAGGACGGCGATACGGCGGTGGCCGTCCTGGACCATGGTGCGCAGGGTGTCGGTCAGGTAGGGCGCCCAGTTGCGGTTGCCCCAGTAGACGGGCAGGTCCAGGCCGTGCTCGGCGAAGTCCTTGCGCAGTGCGTCCAGCAGTTCCCGGTTCTGGGCATTGATGGGGCTGACGCCGCCGAACAGGAAGTAGTGCTGCCCCACCTCCTTGAGGCGCTCGCGGGGGATGCCGCGGCCGCGGGTGACGTTCTCCAGGAACGGGACGACGTCGTCGGGGCCTTCGGGACCGCCGAAGGACAGCAGCAGCAGGGCGTCATAGGGGCGGGGGTCGCACTGTTCGGGCATGCCATCGATCCTGCCACCCTTCCCACGGGTGCGGCGGGCAGGTCCCGGCGCCGGGAGAGGCGGCCCCACCGTCGGGCGCGGCCGGAAATCCGGAGGCGGCCGGCGGCACACCGCCCGTAAGCTGTATCGGTTGTTGTCATCCCTTACCGATCTTTCGGTCCTCACCGGCGGAGCACCCCCGTTGCCCAGTCCCTACCGCGCCATCTTCGGCCGCCCCGGCACCAGGTCGTTCTCCGTTGCCGGACTGCTGGGCCGGATGCCCCTGTCGATGATGGGCATCGGGATCGTCACGATGATCTCCCAGTTGACCGGCCGTTACGGCCTGGCCGGTGCGCTGTCCGCGACCCTCGCGCTGTCCGCCGCGGTGCTCGGCCCGCAGATCTCCCGGCTGGTGGACCGGCACGGCCAGCGCCGGGTGCTGCGCCCGGCCACCCTGGTGTCGGTCGCCGCGGTCGCCGGGCTGCTGCTGAGCGCGCAGCAGCGCTGGGCGGACTGGCTGCTGTTCGTCTTCGCGGCCTGTGCGGGGTGTGTGCCGAGCGTGGGCTCGATGATCCGGGCGCGCTGGGCCGAGATCTACCGGGGTTCCCCGCGGGAGCTGCACACCGCGTACTCGTGGGAGTCGATCGTCGACGAGATGTGCTTCATCGTCGGACCGATCCTGTCCATCGGCCTGTCCACCGCGTGGTTCCCGGAGGCCGGACCGCTGCTGGCGGCCGGTTTCCTGGCCGCCGGTGTCTTCTGGCTGACGGCGCAGCGGGCGACGGAGCCGGTGCCGCATCCGCGCGAACAGCACACCAAGGGATCCGCCCTGCGCTCGCGGGGGCTGCAGGTACTGGTGGTGACGTTCGTGGCGACCGGTGCGATCTTCGGGGCGATCGACGTGGTGACCGTGGCCTTCGCCGAGGAGGTCGGGCACAAGGCGGCGGCCAGTCTGGTCCTGGCGGTCTATGCGCTCGGCTCGTGTGCGGCCGGCGCGGTCTTCGGGCTGCTCCACCTCAAGGGGCATCCGTCCCGCCGCTGGGTGGTGGGGGTGTGCGTGATGGCGGTGAGCATGGTGCCGCTGCAACTCGTGGGCTCACTGCCGCTGCTGGCCGTCGCACTGTTCGTCGCGGGGCTGTCCGTCGCCCCGACGATGGTGACCACGATGGCGCTGGTCGAGGAGCATGTGCCCCGGTCGAAGCTGACCGAGGGCATGTCCTGGACCAGCACCGGTCTGGCGGTGGGCGTCGCGCTGGGTTCGTCGGCGGCCGGCTGGGTGGTGGACGCCGCCGGGGCCGCCCGGGGCTATCTGGTGCCCGGGGCAGCGGGCGTCCTCGCCGCGCTGGTGGCCTTCGCGGGCTACCGCAGGCTCCGCCCGCAGTCCGCTCCTGCGGTGGCGGGCCCGGCCGTGGCGGGCGGTCTGCCCGGCCGGACCGATCCGGCCACGGAGCGTCAGGGCGAGGAGAGCGTCGCCTAGGACCGGTTGCGGGAGTCGGCCGGTGCCCGCCTCCGCGGTGCCGTTTCCGCAGCGACCCGGCCGGTGCCCGCCTCGCGTCGCGTCGGACCGCCGGATTCGTCGGTCCACGTGAACCCGCCGCCCTTGTCGGGGAGTTACCGGCGGTACGACATGTCCCGGAGCCGGGCGATTCCGGCCGGTTCCGCGCCCCTGTGATTCCCGTCACCCCACCCGAACGACCCTTCGGTGACTGGCATCATGCGCTCACACCACGGCCGCCGGACACGGCCGGCCCGCGCGAGGGAGGGGACGTCACCATGGCAGTCAGCAACGCCGTCGGCGGCTCGGGAGGGCGCGGCACGAACGCCGCGCCGTGGCGCAACTGGGCGGGCAATGTCACCGCCCGCCCCGCCCGGAGCGTGACCCCGGCGAGCACCGAGGAGGTGGCGGCCGCGGTGCGCGCCGCCGCCGCGGACGGGCTGACGGTCAAGGCCGCCGGCACCGGCCACTCCTTCACCCCGGCGGCCGCCACCGACGGGCTGCTGATCCGCCCCGAGCGGCTGACCGGCGTCCGCGCGGTCGACCGCGCGGCCGGCACGGTGACGGTGGCCGCCGGCACGCCGCTCAAGCACCTCAACCACACGCTGGCCGCACACGGACTGTCGCTGACCAACATGGGCGACATCATGGAGCAGACGGTGTCCGGGGCGACCGCCACCGGCACCCATGGCACCGGCCGCGACTCGGCGTCGATCGCCGCCCAGATCACCGCCCTGGAACTGGTCACCGCCGACGGCTCGGTGCTGACCTGCTCCGCCGGGGAGAACCCGGAGGTCTTCGCCGCGGCGCGGCTGGGCCTGGGCGCGCTGGGCGTGGTCAGCGAGCTGACCTTCGCGGTGGAACCGGAGTTCCTGCTGACCGCCCGCGAGGAGCCGATGGCCTTCGACGAGGTGACGGACCGCTTCGACGAGTTGGTAGCCGAGAACGAGCACTTCGAGTTCTACTGGTTCCCGCACACCGGCAGCTGCAACACCAAGCGCAACAACCGCAGTCAGGGCCCGGCGGCACCGCCCGGGAGGGTCAGCGGCTGGGTCGAGGACGAGCTGCTGTCCAACGGGGTCTTCCAGCTCGCCTGCACCGTCGGGCGGGCGGTCCCGGCCGCCATACCGGGCATCGCCAAGGTCTCCAGCCGCGCGCTGTCGGCCCGTACGTACACCGACATCCCGTACAAGGTGTTCACCTCGCCGCGGCGGGTGCGGTTCGTGGAGATGGAGTACGCCCTGCCCCGCGCGGCCGCGGTGGCGGCGCTGGGCGAGCTCAAGGCCCTGGTGGAGCGCTCGGACTTCAAGGTCAGCTTCCCGGTGGAGGTGCGGACCGCGCCCGCCGACGACCTTCCGCTGTCCACCGCTTCGGGCCGGGACACCGCGTACCTCGCCGTCCACATGTACCGCGGGACGCCGTACGAGGCGTACTTCGCGGCCGTCGAGCGGATCATGACGGCGCACGACGGGCGCCCGCACTGGGGCAAGCTGCACACCCGCGACGCCGCCTACCTTGCCGACGCCTATCCCCGGTTCGGGGAGTTCACCGCGGTACGCGACCGGCTGGATCCGGACCGCCGGTTCGCCAACGCCTATCTGCGGCGGGTCCTGGGGGACTGACCGACGACGGCCGCGGCCCGGCGCCCAGGGAGGGGCACCGGGCCGCGGCCGTGGCGGATCCGCCGGTCCGGGCAGCCCCTGGATCAGGAGGAGGCGCCGGGTTCGGGGTCCGGCGCACCGGACTGCTGTCCGTTCGAGTGCCCGCCCTGCTCCTCGGAGCCGGCCGGGCCATCGCCGGAGCCGGTGCCGCCGTCACCGGCGGAACCGCTCGGGGACGGGTCCGGCGACGAGGACGTGCCGGGGTCCGGCGAGCTCTTGCCGCCGTCGGACGGGCCCGGGTCCGGCGACGGGGCGCCGCCGTCCTGGTCCGTACCGGCGCCGGTGTCACCCGAGTTGCTCGGGTCCGGGCTCGGCCGGTCGCCGTCGCCGTGCCGGCCGCGGCCGTCCGGCGAGTGGCCGGAGCCGGGCGGCTGCGGGGTGCGGTGCTGCTGCCGGCCCCCTCCCCCGGTGTGGGTGAGGTTGCTCAGCGTGGTGCCCTGCGCCCCGCTCGGCGTCTGCCCGGTGATCAGCTCGGTGCCGGTGACCACGCCCATGGCGAGCGCGAAGACCGCGAGCGCGCCGAGCGTCGGCCGCTTCCAGCCGCGCAGCCGGGTGCCGTACGTCGCGGTGCTGAGCTCCTCGGGCGGGCCGGCCGGATGCCGCGCGGCCGGGACGCCGGGCGGGCGGGCGGCCGCCTGGCCCAGCGCCATGGTCCGGTCGTCGAGACGCGGCACCAGCTGGGTCCGGTCGGTGGGCCGCCCCGGACCGCTCCCGTCCACCGCGCGCAGTGCGCGGGTCGCCTCGGGATCGGCGGTGCGCAGCAACCGCGTCGGATCATCGGTCCGCAGGGCGGGGTGGGCGGCCGCCGGGTCGCGCCGACGGGCCTGTTCGGCCCGCGGGATCAGCTGCGTACGGGCCGCGCCGGTCCCGCTCGTCCTGGCGGCGACGGAGGTGACCTTGTCCTCCGCGCCGTCCTTGTCGAAGGTCGGCAGCACCATCGTGGGCTCGGCCTGCCGGCCGTCCGGTGCGGTGGATCGAGTGCGGGTGGAGGAGGAGCGGCGGGGCTTCGGCCGGGTGGTGACCGTCGCCTCCTTGAGCTGTTCGCCGGTACGCCGGAACAGGTGCTGGAACACCGAGCCGCCGGTGGTGGCCACGACGCTGACCACACCCGCGCCGATGATGGTTCCGTAGACGCCGAGCCGGCCCGCGAGGTACGCCGCGACCGCCGCGGCGAGCGCGCTGCCGGCCACCTGAGCGATGCTCAGGTCGATCCGCTTCTCCTTCTTCTTCGTGTCGCTTTCGGTTTCTTCGTCCATCTCCAACCTTTGATAGCCCCTTCGATCCATCTTGCATGGAGAAGTGACCATTCGGCGGAGCCAAAAGTTCCGATTTTGGGGAATCTGTGAAACTTGCCACCTGCGTGCCAGGTAGAGAGATCGACAAGGCGACCCAACTCCGTTGCCCGCCCAGAAGTTCAGCGGCGCGGCGGTCCACCTCAGTGGTCCGAATGGAGTACTGTGGCGAGCCCTGGCCCCGGTTCCCGTCCGGCTGCCCGGAACCCATGGGAGGGGGCCATGAAGGCGGCACTCGCCCCGGGGCGCCGCCGCTCGGCACGGGTGAACGGCGACAGGGCAAGCGGCATGGTCACTGAGCGTGGCGAACAGGTAACCGTGTCATAACGGCGTTTCAGGGCCAAGCCCCGACACGCCGGGCAACTCGGCAATGTTGTGGCAGGCTGCACCCGGGCAGGCCACACTCGACTAGCGGAAGCAGCGACGCGAGTGACGTCGGCAGGCACCACCCGGGAGGTCCCCATGCCCGAACTGCGTGTCGTGGCCGTCTCCAACGACGGCACACGGCTGGTGCTCAAAGCTGCGGACAGCACCGAGTACACGCTTCCGATCGACGAACGGCTGCGCGCCGCCGTCCGCAACGACCGTGCACGCCTCGGCCAGATCGAGATCGAGGTCGAGAGCCACCTGCGTCCGCGGGACATCCAGGCCCGTATAAGAGCCGGTGCCTCCGCCGAGGAGGTCGCCCAGCTCGCCGGCATCCCCGTCGACCGGGTGCGCCGCTTCGAGGGCCCGGTGCTCGCCGAGCGTGCCTTCATGGCCGAGCGCGCCCGCAAGACCCCTGTACGACGGCCGGGCGAGAACACCGGTCCGCAGCTCGGCGAGGCGGTGGCGGAGCGACTCCTGCTGCGCGGCGCCGACAAGGAGAGCGTGCAGTGGGACTCCTGGCGCCGGGACGACGGCACCTGGGAAGTACTGCTGGTCTACCGCGTCGCGACCGAACCGCACTCGGCGAGCTGGACGTACGACCCGCCGCGGCGGCTCGTCCAGGCCGTGGACGACGAGGCGCGCGCGCTGATCGGCGAGAGCGACGACACGCCCGAGCCGAGCTTCCCGTTCGTGCCGCGGATCGCGCGGCTGCCGCGCGACCGGCCGCTGGACCGCGCGTTGGACCGGCAGACGTCCGAGCGCGGCGAGCGCACGGCGCAGTCCGGGGGCGAGGACGACGAACCGCGGGTCGCGGAGGAGGCCGTCGGTGAGCGGGACTCACTGACCAGCCTGCTGGAGGCGGTGCCGAGCTTCCGCGGCGACATGGTCGTACCGGAGACCGTGACGTCGGCGCAGAGCGACGAGGAGTCCGAGGCCGAGGTCGAGGAGCCGCCCGCCCCGGCGGCCAGTGCGGGCGCGGGTTCCGCGTACGCCGATGTGCTGATGCCGCGTGCGGTGGCCGGCCATCGCGACCGGCTGACCGGGACGACGGACCGACAGGCCGAGGCGGACGGGGTACGGCCCGGCCGCCGCGCCGCGGTGCCCAGCTGGGACGAGATCGTCTTCGGCACCCGGCGCAAGAAGCCGGAGTAACGGGGCGGCCCTTGGGGCCGTTCCCGGTGCGCATCCTCCCGTCCGCCCGCCCCCTGGAAAGGGAGCGGGCGGACGGCGTTCGTGCGACGCCCCGTCACGGGCCCGGGTGAGGGCTCAGCCGGGCTGCGGGCCGGTGGCGACGGGGCGGGCCGGGTCGGCCGACCACTCGCTCCAGGAGCCGACGTACAGGGCCGCCGGCACCCCCGCGATCGCGAGGGCCAGTACCTGGTGGGCGGCGGAGACTCCGGAGCCGCAGTACACACCGACCTCCACGTCCGCTGTGGCGCCCAGCGACGCGAAGCGCTCGGCCAGTTCCGACGCGTCGCGGAAGACGGTGCCCCCCTCGACGACGTTCTCGGTCGTCGGCGCGGACACGGCGCCCGGGATGTGGCCGGCGACCTTGTCGATGGGCTCGACCTCGCCGCGGTAGCGCTCGCCGGCCCGCGCGTCCAGCAGCACTCCGCGGCGGGCCACGGCGGCCGCGTCGTCCGCCCGCAGCAGCGCCAGCCCACCGGGCACCGGAGTGAAGTCACCTTTTTGGACAGCCGGTTGATCGACGCTCAGGGCGAGCCCGGCGGCCTCCCAGGCGGCGAGGCCGCCGTCCAGGACGCGCACATCGGGGTGGCCGGTCCAGCGCAGCAGCCACCAGGCGCGGGCGGACGCCCAGCCCTGACCGCCGTCGTAGACGACCACGGGGCGGTCCGCCCGGACACCGGCGGCCCGCATGGCATCGGTGAAGGCATCGAGGTCGGGGAGCGGGTGGCGGCCGCCCGGGCCGGGAGGCGAGGCGAGCTCGCTCTCGAGGTCGACATAGACCGCACCGGGCACATGACCGGCCTCGTACACGGGGCGGCCGGGCGGGCCACCGAGTTGGTAGCGGACATCCAGAACTACCGGAGCGGTGGGCTGCCCCAGCTCGCTCGCGAGTTCGGTAGCGGTGATGATGACATTCATGGGACTCATCCTTGCGTAGCGACGGCTACGTACAGAAGGTAGGTGCCCACCCTCCGTATGACGCAGTTACGTCATGCGGTAACGCCTCTGAGGCGGATGGGAAACGTCAAAACGGGCATTCTCCCTCGCGAACCGGCCATGGACGGCGCGGCCGGGGCGCGCACCAGGTCACCGGGTGCGAGCATCTGCTCGGGACCCGCGCCCGTGGCGCACATGGTCAGCACCCGACGCCTCCGAGGAGAGTGTGACAATGACGACCGAGGCAGCGACCCGGCGGATGCCCGGCGCGCCCTGCTGGGTGAGCCTCCTGGCCCACAGCCTGTCCGCGACGCAGGAGTTCTACGGCGCGCTGTTCGGCTGGGAGTTCCGCCCGGGACCGCAGCATTTCGGTCCGTACGCCCGGGCCTTCCTCGACGGCCGGGAAGTCGCCGGGGTCGGCGAGCTGGCGCCCGACCGGCATCTTCCGGTCGCCTGGACCACCTATCTGGCGTGCGACGACGCGGACGCGACCGCCGAGCAGATCCGTTCCTGCGGCGGAACGGTGGGCGTCGGACCGCTGGATGCGGAGGACGACACGGGGCGGATGGCGATCGCCTCCGACCCGCAGGGCGCGATCTTCGGCATCTGGCAGGGCAGGTCGATGACGGGCACCTCGATCACCGGCGAGCGGGGCACCCCGGCGTGGAACGAGCTGGTCACCCGGGACACGAGCTCCGTCCTCACGTTCTACGAGCATGTCTTCGGCTACGAGGCGGAGCCGGTGGTCTCGGCCGACTTCGACTATCTGACGCTGCATCTCAAGGACCACCCGGTGGCCGGTATCCACGGCGTGGGCAACGCCCTGCCGCGCGACCGGGGCTCCCACTGGATGACGTACTTCGCCGTCTCCGACACGGACGCGGCGGCCCGCCGGGTCACCGAGCTGGGCGGCCATGTGCTGCAGCCCGTGCGGGACTCCGCACACGGCCGGCTGGCGACCGTCTCCGACAGCGAGGGCGCCGTCTTCACGATCATCCAGCGGAACTGAGGGGCGGTCACACCCGGCGCTGACCGTAGTGCACCGTGGGTCGGTCGTACCGGTGAGGTACGCGCCGAGCAGCCGGCCGCTCCGGCCCGGGGAGTCGGACAGCCCCCGAGGTCTGCTCGCCTCCCTCGGGGCCGTCGGCCCGTCGGCGGGGCGGGCTCGGTCACGCCGTCGGCGGCCGGGCCTACTTCGCGCTGTCGACCGGCAGGACGTCCGGGGAGAGCGCGACCGCGCGGGCGGTCGCCGAGGTCTGGCGACGGCGGTGGTGTCGCCGGCACAGCACCTCGTAGCCGACCACGGCGTGCGGGCTGTCCACATCGCCGACGACATCGCCCACGACCACTTGAGCGCCCTCGACGACCATCCGCCCGTCGACCGTACGGGCATTGTGCGTGGCACGGGCGCCGCACCAGCACAGCGCCTCGACCTGCAGCACCTCTATGCGGTCGGCCAGTTCGACCAGACGCTGGGAGCCGGGGAAGAGCTTGCTGCGGAAGTCGGTGGTGATGCCGAAGGCGAAGACGTCCAGTTCGAGGTCGTCGACGACGCGGGCGAGCTGGTCGACCTGTTCGGGGGCGAGGAACTGGGCCTCGTCGGCGATGACGTAGTCGACCCGGCCGCCGGAGGAGAGCTGGCCGACGACATGCGCGTAGAAGTCCATGTCGTGCGCCGCCTCGACGGCCTCGGTGACCAGCCCGAGGCGGGAGGAGAGCTTGCCGTGGCCGGCCCGGTCGTTACGGCTGTAGATCATGCCTTGCAGGCCCCGGGAGGAGCGGTTGTGCTCGATCTGCAGAGCAAGTGTCGACTTTCCGCAGTCCATCGTTCCGGAGAAGAACACCAGCTCGGGCATGAGGAGTTGCGGGCCTTTCGGGCTCGTACGGGAAACGGGACGGCGTGCGGGCGACGGGGCGCGCAGGTCAGGTGCGGACTTCCAGGAGCGGCACCAGCTGCTCGACCGGGGTCATCGAGCCGTGCATCCCCACCATCTCCGATTCACGCGGCTCTCGTTCGGTCGCGATGATCACCATGTCGGCGTGCGCGGCCGCGACGACATCGCCGATCCGGGCACGCACCCGGTCGTCGACCTGCGGCCCGAACCATCCTGCGGCGATGGCCTCTTCGCGGCTCGCCACCCACATCTGCTCGCCGACCACCTCGCGCCATACGGCGAGGACGTCGGCGGCCGCGCCCGGATGGGCGTACACATGACGTGCCCGGCCCTCGCCGCCCAACAGGCGTACGCCGGCACGCAGTTCCCAGTCCTCGTCGAAGTCGATCCGGGAGTCGGGATCGAAGGGGATGTCGATCATGCCGTGGTCGGCGGTGATGTAGAGGGCGCTGCGGGGCGGCAGTTGTTCCGCCAGCCGCTGGGCGAGCCGGTCGACGTACATCAACTGGCCGCGCCAGGCGTCGGAGTCGACGCCGTAGCGGTGCCCCTTGCCGTCCACCTCGGAGTAGTACGTGTAGACCAGCGAACGGTCACCGGCGGCGAGCTGCTCGGCCGCGAGGTCCATCCGTTCCTCGGCGGAGAGCCGGCCGTGGAACGTGCCGCCGCTCAGCGCGACCTGGGTGAGCGGGGTGTGCTGGAAGTTCGGTGCGGAGACCTGGCAGGTGTGGATCCCGGCGGCGTCGGCGCGCTGGAAGACCGTCGGATACGGCTGCCAGACGTACGGGTCGGTCCACGGGTACCAGCGCAGCTGGTTCATCAGGGCGCCGGTGGCCGGGTCCTCGCAGGTGTAGCCGGGCAGGCCGTGGGCGCCCGGCGGCAGGCCGGTGCCGACCGAGGCGAGCGAGGTCGCGGTGGTGGACGGGAAGCCCGCGGTGAGCGGGCGGCCGCTGCCGTTGAACGACGTGCCCAGGAGCGAGGTGAGGAACGGCGCCTCCTCCGGGTGGGCCCGCAGCAGCTCCCAGCCGAGGCCGTCGATCAGGAAGACACAGGCCCGGTCGGCGGGCGCCAGCTCCATCGTGGTGCCGAGGCCGGTCATGCCGAGGCCGGTGGCGATGGTGGGCAGCAGATCGGCGAGCGAGCCGGTGCCGTACTGCGGCACGGGGGCGCCGAGCGGGTCGAGCGGTTCGGGTTCCGGCCAGGCGGGGGCGATGTGGGCCATCAGCGGGGGCTGGGGGTGGCCGCGGTGGCCTCGGAGAGCGCCTGGGCGAAGGTGAGCGTCTCGCGCACCGAGTCCGGTCCGTCACCGGCCTCGCTGACCCGCAGCGAGAGGTCGTCGGCGGTGGACGAGCCCGTGTAGCCGTGGTCCGCCTCGCAGTTGGGGTCGCCGCAGGCGGCGGGCTCCAGGTCCAGGCGGGCGACCGCGCCCCAGCCGATGGTGAGCACGACCTCGCGGGGCAGCTGGCCCGGGGTGTAGGACTCGGGGTTGGCGACCACGCGGCTGAGCACCACGGAGGAGATCCGGCTCAGCTTGACGGACTCGGTGGAGGTGGTGGCGTACGGCGACGGGGAGGTGGCGTCGGCGGCCTGCTCGTCGGTGTGGCTCACGATGAAACGGGTGCCGGTCAGGACCAGGACCGTGACATGGCGGCGGACCTCGTTGGCGTCGAAGGTCGTCTCCTGGTGGACGAGGTACGACACCACGGGCTCGCCGCCGACCGCGGCCTGCACCGCCTCGGCCACGAGCGTCGGGTAATAGCCGCTGCGCTCGATCGCCGCGCGCAGCCCCTGGGTCGTCGTACCGGTCTTAGCCATGGGGTCCATCTTACGGGGCGTACCGGGCCGCGAGAGCCTCAGTAGACGGGCAGTCGACGGGGGCCGAGGTCAGTGGTGGCAGGGGCCCTGGCCAGGCGCACGGTCGCCCCCAATACGGACAGGCCGTGGGCGGCGACGACGACCGGTTCGAGGTCGACGCCGACGACCTCGGGGTGATCGTCGACGAGCCGGGAGACGCGCAGCAGCACCTCGGCCAGCGCCGCGGTGTCCACGGGCTGGGAGCCGCGCCAGCCGAACAGCAGCGGGGCGGCGCGGATCGAACGGATCTGCTCGTCGACCTCGCGGTCGGTGGCGGGGATGAGGCGGTGGGCGATGTCGCCGAGCAGCTGGGAGGGCGCCCCGGCCAGGCCGAAGGAGAGCACGGCGCCGGCCGCCGGGTCGATGGCGGCACGGATGACCGTGTCGACGCCGCGCGGCACCATCGACTGGACGACCGGGCGCAGCTCTTCCGGAGAGCCGAGGAAGTCGGTCAATTCGGCATATGTGCGGCGCAGTTCCGCCTCGCCGGCAATATCGAGTCGTACCCCGCCGAGGTCGGCGCGGTGGCGCAGATGGGGTGCGGTGGTCTTGAGGGCCACCGGATAGCCGAGGCGGGCGGCGGCGCGGACGGCGGTGTCCGGGTCGGGGGCCGGGAGGACGGGCCGGGTGTGGATGCCGTAACGGGCGAGCAGCGCCTCGGCGTCCTGGGCCGGCACCGGGACGGAGCGGCCTGTGGGGGCGTCGGGGGTGAGGCGGTCGAGGAGGCGGTCGATGTCGGCACCGGCCGCGGCCTCCTGGATGTCGTCGTACTCGGGCACCCGGCCCGGCTCGGCGGCCTCCCGGCGCCAGACGGCGTAGCGGACGGCCTCGGCGAGGGAGCGCACGGCGCGCTCGGCGGCGGGGTAGGCGGGGATACGGAGGGGGTCGGCACGGTGCCGGGACACGGTGGCGGCGTCGGCGTCACGGGCCGGGGCCGGCTGCCGGGCGGCGAGGGTGGGCGGCGGGCCCGGGGGGATGAGGGGGCGTGCGCGGTTCGTCGGAGGCGGTGCGGGCGGCGTGGACGCGGGGGGCGGGTCGGCGGGGCGCGCGGGTGCGGGGCCGGCGGGGCGGACCGGCTTGTCCGGGGCGGGGGCTGTGGGCTGGGGCGACTGCGGGGATGCCGGTGCCGCGAGCGTCTCGGCCAGATCGTCCATGGCGAGGTGGACCACCGTCACCGGCTTCTCGGGATGCGCCTCGGCCGCGGTGCGCAGCGCGGCGGCGAGTGCGGCGCCCTCGCTCTCGGCCGGGGAGACGGCGGCGCCCTCCCCCACCCAGGGGATGGCCGTGACGACCACGGCATCGCAGCCGTCGCCGGACAGCGCCTCGGCGAGCGCGGCCCGGAAGTCGTCCGGTGTCGCCGCGGAGGGCAGTACACGGGGGCTCTGCGGGTGCAGCCGCTCGGTCAGGCAGGCGTCGTACGCGAGCAGTGCCAGCGACTCGGAGTTGCCGAGGATGGCGATGCGCGGTCCGGCCGGGAGCGGCTGCGAGGCCAGCAGCAGGCCCGCGTCGATCAGCTCCGTGACCGTGTCGACGCGGATCACGCCCGCCTGGCGCATCAGGGCCGCGACGGTGCTGTCGGGGACGCGGACCGTGGGCACGGCGTGGCCCGGCGGAGCGGTGCCGTTATGCCGGGCCCCCTTGGCGACCACGACCGGTTTGACGGCGGCGGTGCGGCGGGCGAGCCGGGCGAATTTGCGCGGGTTGCCGATGGACTCCAGATAGAGGATCACGACGTCGGTGTCCGGATCGTCGTACCAGTACTGGAGCAGGTCGTTGCCGGAGACGTCGGCGCGGTTGCCCGCCGAGACGAAGGCGGAGATACCGGCGATCCCGCCGTCACCGGGGCCGCGCGCATGCAGGCCGCTGAGCAGGGCGATGCCGATGGCGCCGGACTGGGTGAACAGTCCGATATGGCCGGCGCCGGGCATCCGGGGAGCGAGGGAGGCGTTCAGCCGGACGTCGGGGGCGGTGTTTATCAGGCCGAAGGCGTTGGGGCCGATGAGCCGCATGCCGTACGAGCGGGCCTGGCGGAGCAGGGCGCGCTGCCGCTCCCGGCCCTCGGGACCCGCCTCCGCATAACCGGAGGACAGGATCAGCACACCCTGGACGCCGTGTTCGCCGCAGTCGCGGACCACGTCGGGGACGCTGTCCGCGGGAACGGCGATGACGGCGAGGTCGACCGGGTCGGGGATCTCCCGCAGGGCGCGGACGGCCGGCACCTCTTCGGGCCGCAGCCGCTGCAGGTCTTCGGGGAAGGCGTGGTTGACGGCGTGCACGCGGCCCGTGAAGCCGGAGTCCAGGAGGCTGCGCAGCGCGGTACGGCCGACACCGCCCGGTGCGCGGCCGGCGCCGATGACGGCGACCGAGCCCGGAGCGAGCAGCCGCTGCACGGACCGGGCCTCGGCGCGCTGCTCGCGGCCGCGCATCACGGCCATGGACTGCTCGGTGGGCTCCAGGCCGAACTCCAGGCGGACCACACCGTCTTCGAAGGTGCGCTTGTGGGTGTAGCCGGCGTCCGTGAAGACCTTGATCATTTTGGAGTTCGCGGGGAGCACCTCGGCGGCGAACCGGCGGATGCCGCGTTCCCGGGCGACGGCAGCGATGTGCTCCAGGAGGGCGGAGGCGACACCGCGGCCCTGATGGGCGTCCTGGACGAGGAAGGCGACCTCGGCCTGGTCGTCCTCGGGGTTCTTGGCGGGCAGCCCCTGGTCGTTGATCCGGTCGTAGCGGACCGTGGCGATGAACTCGCCGCCGACGGTGGCCGCGAGCCCGACCCGGTCGACGTAGTCGTGGTGGGTGAAACGGTGCACATCGCGGTCCGACAGGCGCGGGTAGGGCGCGAAGAACCGGTAGTACTTCGACTCGTCCGAGACCTGCTCGTAGAAGGAGACCAGCCGCTCGGCGTCATCGGGGGTGATGGGGCGGATCCGCGCCGTGCCGCCGTCGCGCAGCACCACGTCGGCTTCCCAGTGGGTCGGGTATGCGTGGTCCGGCGGCTTCTGCATGCGGACAGCGTACGACCGGGCACCGACAAGCGGCCCGGCGCGCGTACGCTCGGGGTGCGGGGCAGGCCGAGCATGCTGTACGGACGTACGGCCCGCCTGGACTGTCGGGCCTCCCTTGGGAAGACCAATGACCGCAAAAGGCCAGGACACAGGGCTGTCGGGCAGTCCTGACAGCGTGAGAGACTGGTCTAGACAACAGTCACGACTTTGAAGGGCAACACCATGGCTGAGCGCCGCGTCAATGTCGGTTGGGCCGAGGGCCTGCACGCCCGCCCCGCGTCGATCTTCGTCCGTGCGGCCACCGCCTCCGGCGTCCCGATGACGATCGCCAAGGCTGATGGCAACCCCGTCAACGCGGCCTCCATGCTCGCGGTCCTGGGCCTGGGCGCCCAGGGTGGCGAGGAGATCGTGCTGGCCTCCGACGCAGAGGGCGCCGAGGCGGCGCTCGACCGTCTGGCCAAGCTCGTCGCCGAGGGTCTCGAGGAGCTCCCCGAGACCGTCTGAGTCCGCCAGGACTCCTGCTGCATGCGGCGGCCCCGCCGCGGCGACCGATGACCGGTTGCCGCGGCGGGGCCGTTTGACTGTGCCGGAATCCGTTCACGGCGTCCGGAATATCGCGGCGCGCGCTCGGCGCATGTGCCTTACGCAGACGACCAGTCGCGGAGACTCTCGGGCGTGCCGAATTCCTGCGCTACCCGAAATCAGGGCCGCAAGAAAAGCATGAGCCATTCCGCACCCCGCCCCCTTTCCCCGCCGCGCATGAGGAAGCACAAATACGGGCCGAAGACGGACGGAAATGAGAACGGCGCATCACGCCGCCAAGGCCATTCCGCACTTCTTTGTATACGGGGCGATTGTTAAGGGCGGGCGCGCGCCGTGTTGACGGGCGGTTTCGGATCCCTCACCTCCGCCTCGGCGGGGCGCCGGAGCCGGTAGACCGGGAGCGAGCGCTCGACATGAGCCGCCATCAGGGCGCGGGCCCGTTCCGCGTCCCCCCGGGCCACCGCGTCCAGCACCGCGCCGTGTTCGTCCCACGACTCCCCCGTACGGGCGGGCAGTTCCACGGCGTACATCCACTCGATCTTGCGCCGTAGTTGAGTCAGCAACGCCGTCAGGCTGGGGCTGCCCGCCGCCTGGGCCAGCGTCTCGTGGAACCAGCCGTCCAGTTGGCGCAGATCCGCGGGGTTGCCGTGACGGGCCCGCTCGCGGCCGAGCCGTACCAGGCCGCGGAGCACCTTGAGGTGGGCCGGGCTGCGGCGGGCGGCCGCGCGGGCCGCGCCCAGCGGCTCCAACAGGGCGCGGACGTCGAGGAGATCGGCGGCCTCCTGCTCGGTGGGCTCGGCGACACAGGCGCCCGCGTGGTGGCGGGTGGTGACGAACCCTTCGGACTGCAGTGTCCGCAGCGCTTCCCGGACCGGCACCCTGGAGACGCCGTACCGGGCCGCCAGGATCTCTTCGATCAGCCGGCTCCCCGGCGCCAGCGCACCGGAGACAATGTCGTCGCGAATCGCCGTGCACACCGCATGCGCGGAAATATGGCCTCGCATCTTCCGTGCCTCCGCCGTAATCCCCTGGAAACGCCGCCGGTCGGCGACTTTTCCGTGACTCTATTCGACCGGAACGGCTTTTCCGACGGACTCCGGTTATTCATGGATACTTTTTGGCCAGAAGCCGCGGGCGTGCGGCGTATCGGATGTGCAGTCACCGCGCGCCGGATACGCCGAAGCCCCGGCCGTGGAACCGGGGCTTCGTACGGGCGCTCATGCGGCGTGGGCCCCGCGAGGCGCGCGCGGCCGGGCGGAGCGGAGGATCAGACGTTGACGCCGTGCGAGCGCAGGTAGGAGACCGGGTCGATGTCCGAGCCGTAGTCGGCGCCGGTGCGGGCCTCGAAGTGCAGGTGCGGGCCGGTGGCGTTGCCGGTGGCGCCGGAGAGGCCGATCTGCTGGCCCGGGGTCACGTGCTGGCCGACCGAGACGCCGAGCGACGACAGGTGGCCGTACTGGGTGTACGTGCCGTCGTTCATCTTGATCACGATGTTGTTGCCGTACGAGCCGCCCCAGCCGGCCTCGACGACGGTGCCCATGCCGACGGCGTGGACGGAGGTGCCGGAGGCGGCATGGAAGTCGATGCCGGTGTGGCTGCCGGAGGACCACAGGCCGCTGGAGGCCTTGTACGAGGTGGACACGTACGAGTCGGCCACGGGGGCGACGAAGGTGTTGAGGCGCTTGCGCTCCGCCTCCCGGGCGGCGCGCTCCTTGGCCTTGCGGGCGGCCTCGACGCGCCGCTTGGCCTCTTCGGCCTGCTTCTTGGCCACGGCCTCGGCCTTCGCCTTCGCCGCCGCGGCCTCCGCTTCGGCCTGCTGCGCGTCGGCCTGGGCCGCGACGTGGTTGGCGAGCTCGTCACCGAGCACGACGGCCTGCTGCAGACCGGTGTCGTGGGTGCGCGCCTCGTCCGTGGCAGCCAGCGCCGGCGAGGCCACGGAGGCGACAACGCCGCCGGCTGCGAGGGTGGCTATGCCGGCGATGTTGCGGGTCGTACGAACGGGGCGGCTCGCACGACGGTGCTTCCCGGTGGCACGGATGAACGCCATGTACTGGCTTGTCCTTTCCTTCCTTCTCGCCTACCGGGTTAGCTGACGGGTTCGGAGCAGGAAGGTCTCCTACGGGCTCCTCCGGAGGGGAGTCCGATTCACCCCAAGGGACTCTGGGTCCCCGGCTCCCCTGGCTCGCGCCGTACGGGGACTCGGCGATGACTGTCCGGTGCCACGGTTGTGGCGGACTTGTGACGGACAGCCGGACCGACGCTAAACGGGGCAACTTTCAATCGGCAAACAGAACTGCTTTTTTGTGCGGGATGCCACAAGAACCGAGGTACCGGCCGCAATAAACCGGACATACGGCAACTCCCGTGGCGGACCGTCGCCACGGGAGTTGCTTTGTCGATATGTGACCTTCCGTCACATGATGGTCTAGCCGCTGACGACGGTCACCTCACCGATGCCCAGCGCCTTGATGGGCTCGGCGATCTGCGCCGCATCGCCCACCAGGACCGTGACCAGCCGGTCCACGGGGAAGGCGTTGACCGCCGCCGCGGTCGCCTCGACCGTGCCGGTCTCCGCCAGCCGGACGTACAACTGGGCCTGGAAGTCGTCCGGCAGGTGCTGCTCCACCTGGTCGGCGAGGGTGCCCGCGACGGCTGCCGCGGTCTCGTACTTCAGCGGCGCGACCCCGACGAGGTTCTGTACGGCGACATCCCGCTCGTCGTCCGTCAGCCCCTCTGCCGCGAGGGTGCGCAGCACGTTCCACAGGTCGTCGAGCGCCGGGACGGTGGAGGCGGTGTCCACCGAGCCGCTGATGCCGAGCAGCGAGGCGCCCGTGGCCCCCTCGGGGGAGGTGGGAGCGGTGGAGCGCAGTACCTGGCCGAAGGCGCGCACCCCGTAGGTGTAGCCCTTCTCCTCCCGCAGCACACGGTCCAGACGGGAGGTGAGGGTGCCGCCCAGGCAGTAGGTGCCGAGGACCTGCGCCGGCCACACCCGGTCGTGCCGGTCGGCACCGATACGGCCGATGAGCAGCTGCGTCTGGACGGCGCCGGGGCGGTCCACGATCACCACGCGGCCGGTGTCGTCGGCGACGATCGGCGAGGCCTTCAGCGGCTCGGCCGTCGAGCCGCTCCACGCGCCGAGCGTCTCGGCGAGCGCGCCGTCCAGGTCGACCCCGGTGAAGTCACCCACGATGACGGCGGTGGCGGTCGCGGGCCGTACATGGGCGTCGTAGAAGGCGCGGACGGCCGCGGCGTCGATGCGTCCGACGGACTCCTCGGTGCCCTGGCGCGGCCGCGACATACGGGACGTGGCCGGGAACAGCTCCTTGGACAGCGCCATGGCGGCCCGCCGGGCCGGGTTGGCGAGCTCGTGCGGGATCTCGTCGAGACGGTTGCGCACCAGCCGCTCGACCTCGCTCTCCGGGAAGGCGGGCGCGCGCAGCGCGTCGGCGAGCAGGCCGAGCGCACGCGGCAGCCGGGACGCCGGCACCTCGAGGGAGACCCGTACACCGGGGTGGTCGGCGTGCGCGTCCAGAGTGGCGCCGCAGCGTTCCAGCTCGGCGGCGAACTCCTCCGCGTCATGCTTGTCGGTGCCCTCGGACAGGGCACGCGCCATGATCGTGGCGACGCCGTCCAGGCCCTCGGGCTCGGCGTCCAGCGGCGCGACGAGGTTGATCTCGACGGCGACGACCTGCTGGCCGGGGCGGTGGCTGGTCAGGAGGGTGAGCCCGTTGGGCAGGTGGCCGCGGTCGGGGGCCGGGAAGGCCCACGGCCTGGGCGCGCCGCCCTGGGGCTGCGGGTGAAAGTCCATGCTGCTCACGGGGGAATCGGCGTGGGTGGTGGCGTCGCTCACTGGTCCGCCTCCCCTTCCTCGGTGTCGGCGGCGTCGGTCTGCTCGGTGGGCTCGTAGACCAGCACCGCGCGGTTGTCGGGGCGCAGCCGGGCCTTGGCGACCGCCTGCACCTCCTCGGGGGTGATGTCCAGAACACGCTGCACGGCGGTCAGCGCCAACTGCGGATCGCCGAACAGAACGGCGAAGCGGCACAGTTCGTCGGCGCGGCCGCTGACCGTGGCCAGCCGGTCCAGCCATTCCCGCTCCAGCTGGGCCTGAGCCCGCTCCATCTCCTCCGGGGTCGGGCCTTCGGCGGCGAAGCGGGCCAGCTCCTCGTCGACCGCGCGCTCGATGCCGGGGACCTCCACGCCACCGGACGTCTTCACGTCCAGCCAGCCCAGCGAGGGCGCACCGGCCAGCCGCAGCAGGCCGAAACCGGCCGCCACGGCGCTGCGGTCGCGGCGCACCAGCCGGTTGTACAGGCGGCTGGACTCGCCGCCGCCCAGGACGGTCAGCGCGAGGTCCGCGGCGTCCGCCTCACGGGTGCCGTCGTGCGGCAGACGGTAGGCCGCCATCAGGGCCCGGGCGGGCACGTCCTCCTCCACGACCTCCCGCAGCTCGCCGCCGATGACGTCGGGCAGCGTGCCGTCCCGCGGCGGCTGCTTGCCGTCGTGCCCCGGGATCGAGCCGAAGTACTTCTCCACCCAGGCCAGAGTCTGCTCGGGGTCGATGTCGCCGACGATCGACAGGACGGCGTTGTTGGGCGCGTAGTACGTCCGGAAGAACGCCCGCGCGTCCTCCAGGGAGGCCGCGTCCAGATCGGCCATCGACCCGATGGGTGTGTGGTGGTACGGGTGGCCCTCGGGGTACGCCATGGCCGTCAGCTTCTCGAAGGCCGTGCCGTAGGGGACGTTGTCGTAGCGCTGGCGGCGCTCGTTCTTGACGACGTCGCGCTGGTTCTCCATGGAGTCGTCGTCGAGCGCGGTCAGCAGCGAGCCCATCCGGTCCGCCTCCAGCCAGAGCGCGAGCTCCAGCTCATGGGCGGGCATGGTCTCGAAGTAGTTGGTGCGCTCGAAGCTCGTGGTGCCGTTGAGCGAACCGCCGGCGCCCTGCACCAGCTCGAAGTGGCCGTTGCCCTTCACCTGCGCGGACCCCTGGAACATCAGGTGCTCGAAGAGGTGAGCCAGGCCGGTACGGCCCTTGACCTCGTGGCGGGAGCCGACGTCGTACCACAGGCAGACCGCTGCAACCGGGGTCAGGTGGTCTTCGGAGAGCACCACGCGCAGGCCGTTGGCCAGCCGGTGCTCGGTCGCTGTCAGGCCGCCGGAGCCGGCTTGTTCTGTGGCCGTGTGACCCATGGGCATGTACGTCCCTTCGATCCGCTTGCGAGGAAGTTCTGTCACTGTATGCAAGCGCGTCGGCATCTGGCGAAGTTCCCGTACGACCGGCGCCGGACATGCGCCGCGCTCGGCCCCGGCGGGAGCCGAAGGGGGAGTCGCGGTCGGCGTTGTCAGTGGGGCGGTCCACAATGGTCCGCGTCAGACTCAGACATACTCGCGGGTCGATCCCCAGCTGGTTGACCCGACTGGTTGACCGTTGTTCCGATGTCGCCTCCCGGCATCGGCACTAGACGCAGCAGAAGGAGCCGCAGCCGCGATGGCCCGCCGCAGCACGAAGACCCCGCCGCCGGACGACTTCGAGGAGAGGATCCTCGACATCGACGTCGTCGACGAGATGCAGGGTTCCTTCCTCGAGTACGCGTATTCGGTCATCTACTCGCGCGCCCTGCCGGACGCCCGCGACGGTCTCAAGCCCGTGCACCGCCGCATCCTGTACCAGATGAACGAGATGGGGCTGCGACCCGAACGCGGCTACGTCAAGTGCGCCCGCGTCGTCGGTGAGGTGATGGGTAAGCTCCATCCGCACGGCGACGCGTCGATCTACGACGCCCTGGTGCGCATGGCGCAGCCGTTCTCGATGCGGCTGCCGCTCGTCGACGGCCACGGCAACTTCGGTTCGCTGGGCAATGACGACCCGCCCGCCGCGATGCGGTACACCGAGTGCCGGATGGCCTCCGCGACCTCCCTGATGACGGAGTCCATCGACGAGGACACCGTCGACTTCTCGCCGAACTACGACGGCCAGGAGCAGGAACCGGTCGCCCTCCCTGCCGCATATCCGAACCTCCTGGTCAACGGCGCATCCGGCATCGCCGTCGGTATGGCGACGAACATGCCGCCGCACAACCTGGGCGAGGTCATCGCCGCCGCCCGCCATCTGATCAAGCATCCGAACGCCGATCTCGACACCCTGATGCGCTTCGTGCCGGGTCCGGACCTGCCGACGGGCGGCCGGATCGTGGGCCTCGGCGGCGTACGGGACGCGTACGAGAAGGGCCGCGGCACGTTCAAGATCCGCGCGACGGTCACGGTGGAGAACGTCACCGCGCGCCGCAAGGGCCTGGTCGTCACCGAACTCCCCTTCACCGTCGGCCCCGAGAAGGTCATCTCCAAGATCAAGGACCTGGTCGGTTCGAAGAGGCTCCAGGGCATCGCGGACGTCAAGGACCTCACCGACCGCGAGCACGGTCTGCGGCTGGTGATCGAGGTCAAGAACGGCTTCAACCCCGAAGCCGTCCTGGAGCAGCTCTACAAGCTCACGCCGATGGAGGAGTCCTTCGGCATCAACAACGTCGCGCTGGTGGACGGCCAGCCGCTGACGCTGGGCCTCAAGGAGCTGCTGGAGGTCTACGTCGACCACCGCTTCAACGTGGTGCGGCGACGCAGCGAGTTCCGGCGCAGCAAGCGCCGCGACCGCCTCCACCTGGTCGAGGGCCTGCTCGTGGCTCTGGTGGACATCGACGAGGTCATCCGCCTCATCCGCTCCAGCGACAACAGCGCGCAGGCCAAGGAGCGGCTGATCGAGCGGTTCTCGCTGAGCGACATCCAGACGCAGTACATCCTCGACACCCCGCTGCGCCGGCTGACCAAGTTCGACCGTATCGAGCTGGAGTCGGAGCGTGACCGGCTGCAGGACGAGATCGAGAAGCTGACGCAGATCCTGGAGTCGGACGCCGAACTGCGCAAGCTGGTGTCCGGTGAGCTGGCCGCGGTCGCGAAGAAGTACGGCACGGACCGGCGGACCGTTCTGCTGGAGTCGGCGGGCACCTCGGTCGGCGCGGTGCCGCTGGAGGTCTCGGACGACCCGTGCCGGGTGCTGCTGTCCTCGACGGGACTGCTGGCGCGCACGGTCACCGGGGACGTAGCCTTCGACATCGACGCCAAGCGCGTCAAGCACGATGTGATCCTCTCGGCGGTGCCGGCGACGACCCGAGGCGAGGTGGGCGCGGTGACGTCCCTGGGCCGGCTGCTGCGGATCTCGGTGATCGATCTGCCGCAGCTCCCGGAGACCGCGGCGGCGCCCAGCCTCTCCGGTGGCGCGCAGCTCTCGGAGTTCCTGACCCTGGAGGAAGGCGAGGAGCTGATCTGTCTCACCACGCTGGACGAGTCCTCGCCGGGTCTGGCGCTCGGCACGGAGCAGGGCGTCGTCAAGCGGGTGGTACCCGACTACCCCGCCCACAAGGAAGAGTTGGAGGTCATCACCCTCAGGGACAGCGACCGCATCGTGGGGGCGGTCGAGCTGCGCACCGGTGAGGAGGACCTGGTCTTCGTCACCAACGAGGCGCAGTTGCTGCGCTATCCGGCCTCGCAGGTACGGCCGCAGGGCCGGCCCGCGGGCGGTATGACGGGCGTCAAGCTGGGCGAGGGCGCGAAGGTGATCGCGTTCGCCGCGGTCGATCCGGCCGCCGAGGCCATGGTGTTCACGGTCGCCGGCTCGCACGGCACGCTGGACGACTCGGTGGCGACGGCCAAGCTGACGCCGTTCGACCAGTATCCGCGCAAGGGACGGGCGACCGGCGGCGTGCGCTGTCAGCGGTTCCTGAAGGGCGAGGACGTCCTCGTCCAGGCCTGGGTCGGGACGGCTCCGGTGCGGGCCGCGGATGCCAAGGGCAGCCCGGTCGAGATGCCGGCGGTGGATCCGCGACGGGACGGCTCGGGTGTGCCGCTGCTGAAGCCGGTAGCGGCGCTGGCGGGGCCGGTGTAGTCAGCGCATGTGACAGCCGCGGGTGACGCCGTCGGGCCGAGGAGATCGGCCCGACGGCGTCACCCGTCTTCGGGGTCCTCGTGCGCGGCCACGTACCGCAGCACGCCCCACATGCTGTTGGGGTCGGCCTCCGACGGTGCACTGTCGCGGCAGTTGTCCAGCTCCTTGTGCAGGGCCGGTGTGTCGATGCCGCTGCCGATCATGACGAGCTGGGTGCACCGTTCCTCGCCCTTCGGCCAGGGCGCGGGGTAGAAGCGCAGGAAGTCACCGACGGCGTGCACGGTGAACTTCTGGCGGTTCTCCGGTACGTCGAAGTGGACGAAGCCCTTGATGCGGTAGAGGCCGGCGGGGCGGCTGTCGAGGAAGTCCATGAGCCGACGCGGGTGCATCGGCTCGACGGAGGTGAACTCCACGCTCTGATAGGCGGCATGGAGGTGACTCGCGTGGTGGGTGTGGCCGGAGTGGTCGCACTGGTCGTCCGAGCCGTGCCCGGGCTCCCCGTTCTCCGCGGCCTCGCGCAGCAGGTCCTCGAAGGACAACTGCCGCACCGCCGCGTGGTGGTCCTCCCCCGGTCCGCGGTCGAAGAACAGCTCGGGGTCGACCCGCCCGTACGCCGTGCAGATGACGGGCCGGCCGGGAGCGAGGCCCGACAGCGTGTCCATGAGGTGGTTCCGCGCGGCCTCGCCGATGCGGTCGGCCTTGTTGAGCACCACGATGTCGGCGATGCCCACATGCCGGTCCAGTTCGGGATGCCGGGCCCTGGTGTCGTCGAACTCCGCAGCGTCGACGACCTCGATCAGCCCGCCGTAGACGATCCGGTCGTTGTCGCTGGCAAGGATCATCCGGATGAGTTCCTGCGGCTCGGCCAGCCCGCTGGCCTCGATGACGATCACGTCGATCCGGGCGGCGGGGCGGGCCAGGCGCTCCAGGTAGGTGTCCAGTTCGCTGGTGTCGACCGCACAGCACAGACAGCCGTTGCCGAGCGAGACCATCGAGTCCACCTGCCCGGCGACGGTCATGGCGTCGATCTCGATGCTGCCGAAGTCGTTGACGATCGCGCCGATACGGGTGCCGTCGCCGTTGCCGAGGAGATGATTGAGCAGCGTGGTCTTGCCCGACCCAAGGAAGCCCGCGAGCACGACGACCGGGATCTGTTGCGTGGCCAAGGGGCCCCTCCATGGTGCGGGTGGCGGGCCGCGCGGACCGGCGGCAGACGAGCTGTCGATCGTAACGGAACGCCGACGGCACGAGCCCGGCTCCGCCCCCGCACCGCCTACGCCCCTCCCGGCTAGCAGGAGGCGACGGCGGGCAGCGCTTGCGGCGGGGGCGGGCCGACGTAGCGGGCCGCGGGGCGAATGATCTTCGAGTCCTCGGCCTGCTCCAGGATGTTGGCGCTCCAGCCCACCACACGGGCCGCGCAGAAGGTGGGCGTGAACATCTCGCGCGGCAATCCGCACAGCTCCATGACCACCCCCGCGTAGAGCTCCACGTTGGTGTGCAGCTCACGGCCGGGCTTGAGCTCCGCCAGCAGCTCTTCGACCCTTGCTTCCACCTGGACGGCGAATTCCACCAGTGGCCCACCCAGCTGCTGGGCAATCCCGCGGAGCATCCTGGAGCGCGGGTCCTCGGTGCGGTAGACGGAGTGCCCGAACCCCATGATCCGTTCCCCGCCCAGGACGCGTTCGCGGATCCAGGGATCGATGCGGTCGGGTGTGCCGATGGCGTCGAGCATGTCCAGGGCGCGGCTGGGCGCACCGCCGTGCAGCGGCCCGGAGAGCGCGCCGACGGCACCCACGAGGCAGGCCGCGAGATCGGCGCCGGTGGAGGCGATGACGCGGGCGGTGAAGGTCGACGCGTTGAAACCGTGGTCGATGGTGGAGATCAGGTACGCCTCGATAGCCCGGACCCGGTCGGGCTCCGGCTCGTCGCCGGTCAGCATGTAGAGGTAGTTGGCGGCGTAACTGAGATCCGCCCGAGGCTCGACGGGCTGCAGGCCCTGACCGAGCCGGTGCAACGCGGTGACCAGGGTCGGCACGGCGGCGCACGCGGCGAGCGCGTCGGCACGTCGGCGGTCCGGGTCGAGGTCGTACAGCGGCCTGAGGCCGACCGTCGCACCGAGCAGGGACAGCGCGGTGCGCAGCCCGGCGAGCGGGCCGGAGAGCACGCCGGCATGGGCGAGGGCGGGCAACGCATCGCGCACGGCCGCCGGCAGCGTGCGCAGAGCGGCGGTCTCCGCGCTGAACGCCTTGAGCTGCGCGGCGTCGGGCAGCTCCCCGTGGAACATCAGGTGCCAGACGTCCTCGAACGTACGGGCCGTCGCCAGCTCCACGGCGGAGTACTGGCGGTAGTGGTAGAAGCCCTCGGTGCCCCGGACGTCGCCCACTTGGGTCTCGGTGACGATGACGCCCGAAAGCCCGCGGGGCACGTCGATCGGTGTGGTCGCCTGGGCGCTCGCCATGGCAGATCTCCTTGCTCTTCCTCACTCGAATATTGATCCGACTGTCTATGCTTGACTCAAGTATTGTCAACATTGATTGAGTCAATATGGATGAGCCTGGATACGGTGACCCCATGGCGGATCGAGACACGGCGCAGGACATTGGCGGGCAGCGACTGAGCACCCGTGAGACAGCCGACCGGCTGGGCGTGAAACCGGAGACGGTGTACGCCTATGTGAGCCGCGGCCAGCTGACCAGCCGCCGCGAGCCGGGCGCCCGCGGCAGCACCTTCGACGCGAAGGAGGTCGATGCGCTCGCCCGCCGCGCAGGCCGCCGCGAACCGACCGCCTCCGTAGGCGAGTTGGCGATCCGCACGGGCATCACGCTGATCGACCGCGACCATTGCTATTACCGAGGCGTCGACGCCTCGGAACTCGCCGCCCACTACAGCTACGAGGAAGTAGCCGAGTGGCTGTGGACCGGTGAACTGCACCCCGGCACCCACTTCACGGCGCCACAGGACGCACTCTCCGCCACCCGCCGCGCCGTACAGGCGCTGCCGGCCCACAGCGGACCGATGGACCAGCTACGGGTCGCCTTGATCGCCGCGGCCGCCGCCGACCCGCTCCGTTTCGACCTGTCCGAGGACACCGTTGTCGGAACCGCCCGCAGCCTCATCCCCACCCTCGTCGACGCCTTGCCGTCGCACACCCCGAAGCAGTGCGCCGCGGACTCCCTCGCCACCCGCCTCTGGCCACGACTGACCTCAAAGCCCGCCGACCCCGCGGCACTGCGCGTCCTGGACGCCGCACTGGTCCTGCTCATCGACCACGACCTCGCCGCTTCGACCTACGCGGTACGGGTCGCCGCCTCCGCCCGCGCCCATCCGTACGCGATCGTCTCGGCCGGCTTCGGGGCACTGGACGGTGTGCTGCACGGCGCCGCAAGCGGACTCGCCCACCGGATGCTGAAGGAGGTATTGGACCGGGGCAGCGCCGCTGCCGTCGTCGCCGACCACCTGCGGGCGGGCCGCCGGGTTCCTGGCCTCGGGCATTTCCTGTACCCGGCCGAGGACCCGCGGGCCACCACCCTGTTCCGACTCCTGGAGGACGTACCGCAGGCCCGCCCCGCCCTGCAGGCCGCCCGTCAAGTGATCACCACCACGGCCCGGCACACGGATCTGCAGGCCAATGTCGATCTGACACTGGCCGTACTGTCCGTCTCGACACAGATGCCGGCGGAGGCAGGCGAGACCATCTTCGCCATCGCCCGCACCGCTGGCTGGATCGCCCACGCCCTGGAGGAATACGCCGAACCGCCCCTCCGCATGCGCCCCAGCGGCCAGTACCACGGCCCCCGCCCGCCCCAGCCACTGCCGTGACAGGAGGCTGCCGCAGGGTGGGTCGCACCGGAAGGAGCCAGGCTTCCGACGACCCCGGCTCGATGGCGCATGCCTGGCGTTACCGAACCTCACGCGACGGGCCACCGGCCATCGCCTGGCGGAATTCCGTCCACATTGCCCCGACCGGACCCCCACCCGGAATCCGGCACGGATCAGATGAGGTTAGGCTCACCTATGTGAGTACCTGCGCCACCACTTCTCGTGAATCGGCCGAATCTCTCGCCGGGACCGCGGCCCCTGCCCGAACCTGGCTGCTCATCGAGCAGCCGGGACCCTGGGGCGCCCATGCGCTGACGGACAGTCACCTCGACCCTGACGTCGGCCGGGCCTTGGAGGCCGCGGCAGAGGGTACGGGAGTACGCGTCGCCCTGATCCGCCGACCGGGGCGCCATGCCGACCGCCACGGCGCGCCCCGGCGGCGGCTGTTCCTCGCCCACACCGCGCCGGGACGCTCCTGGATCCGTACGACCACCGTCACCGACCCGCAGGCGGCCCTCGGGCTGAACTTTGCAGCCCTGGGAGCGGGAGAGCATCACGGCGTCTGGGAGCCGTACCTCGGTGAGCCGCTGGTCCTCGTGTGCACCAACGGCAAGCGGGACCGCTGCTGCGCCCTGCTCGGCCGCCCGCTGGCCGCCGAGCTCGCCGCCGGCGGCACCGAGGCCTGGGAAGTCACCCACATCGGGGGACACCGCTTCTCCCCCACCCTTTTCGTCCTCCCCTACGGCTACGCCTACGGACGGGCCTCGGCCCCCCTGGTCAAGGAGGCCGTGGAGTCGGCGCGCAGCGGACGGATCACGGTGGGCCACGCCCGCGGCCGCTCGACCTGGGACCGGCCGGGCCAGGCCGCCGACCTCGCGGTCCGTGAGCTGATCGGGGAGGATCTGGCGGACGCACTCGACGTCGTACGGACCGACACGGTGTGGCCCGAACCGAAGCCGGCCGACAGCTTGACGTCCGGCAGTGCGGCCATCCCCGCAGCCTCCGCCGCCTGGGCGGTCACCGTTGCGCACTCCGACGGCCGCACCTGGCGAGTGATCGTCGAACAGCGGACCGATGGTGCTGCGGCGCCCGCCAGCTGTGGTGCGCCGCTCGGTCCACCTGCGCGTATGGCGATTGTCTCGATCACCACGGCGAGTGTCTCGCTCGGCGCCTCGAGCGGCACGCCTCAGAGGACGCCCCAGCCCGTCGGCAGGTGACTCGGCAGACTCCGCCCGGCTCTCACCGGGCCCACCACCACCCTGGGCTCCCCCGCCCCGCGTTTCCGCTTCGCCAGACAGACTCGGACCCTCATACGTTCCGAGCGGCCGCCCTTCCGGAAGTCGGCGGTCACTGCGCCCGCATGAGGCACCGCTGTTAGCGCGGATGTCGCCCAACAGTGGGCGACTGCCCCACGACCAGCTGAGACGGCAGACCAATCGCACCGACCAGCTACGTCGGGTCCGCCTGCCCTCGGCCCGTCGGCCGAACGGCACGTAACCCGCCCTCCTCCACGACCTGCGCCACACCCCGTGACGCTCCCCCGTAGACCGCATGCCTGCTCCCTCCCCCGCGCGCCATCGCGCGCCTCGCAATGCCCCCGGCCGGCCCCGCACGGGACGTACCCGTCCGCTCACCATGCGAGATTACGCACGCACAATCCGCGACCAAAAGGCCTGTGGATAACGTGTCCAGCCGCGCTCCCCACCCCCTTGGCACGCACTTGTCCTGCTCCTTCGTCGCGGATGTCAGCCGTCTGCCAAGGTCGGCAAGTGACGGCGACCAACGCCCCAATGGCATCTGCTAGAGACCGCACGAATGCACGGATGAGGCGAGACCCGCGAGCCCCTAGCGGACAAACCGGCGGAGCGGACGCGAGCCTCGATCTCGCCCTTGCGGTGTGATTGCCATTGCCGTGGCGTGGGTGGCCGCGATGGTGTGAGCGTTTCCCGCGTTCGCCGCAGCGCAGCCGATGGCACGAGTTCCATGCCGCGGATCGTGCTCCCCGCGGAGCTACCTTCCAGTCGCCACCCGGACACCCTCCGAATTCACCCCGCCAGGGATTACCGGCCAGCCCATCCCCACGCTTACTGTTCGTTCGTATGGGCGAGAAGGAAGCATCGGTTCCACGCCCGAGCGCCGCGGAGCCCTCGGGTTCCGCGCCATTCCCCACCGAGTCGCCCGCCGGCACCACCGTTGGCGAGCCGGTCAGCAGCGCACACACACCTGACGGTCGGCCGACTCCCGATATCCCGGTCGCAGCTCCCCACGGACCGACCGACCGCGCAGCTCGCCGGACGAGGCCGCGGCTGGGATGGCCGCAGCGGGTCTTCTCCCAGGTACTGATGGTGCAGCTGGCCATCGCCACCGGTGTCATCGCCCTGGCGACCGGCCTGTTCCTCGCCCCGCTCAGTGCCCAGCTCGACGATCAGGCTATGCGCCGCGCTCTCGCGATCGCGCAGACCACCGCGGCCGAGCCCCGGCTCGACGACGCGTTGGAGTCCTCCCGTCCGACGCGCCACGGCCCCGTGCAGAACGAGGCGGAGCGGATTCGCGCCGGCACGGGCGCCGAATACGTGGTGATCATGGACAAGCGGGGCGTGCGCTGGTCCCATACCGACCCGGATGAGATCGGACGCCACGTCTCGACCGATCCCAGCGTCGCCCTCTCCGGCCAGGAGGTGATGCAGATCGACGAGGGCACTCTCGGCCGGTCCGCGCGCGGCAAGGTGCCACTCCGCGACGAGGACGGCAAGGTCGTCGGTGCCGTCTCCGTCGGCATCGCCTACGAGAGCGTGCAGGAACGGCTGCTCTCCACCGTCCCCCAGTTGCTGGCCTACGCGGGCGGGGCGCTGGCCGTGGGCGCGCTCGCCGCCTATCTCGTCGCCCGCCGGCTCCAGCGTCGCACCCACGACCTGGCGTTCTCGGACATCTCCGCGCTGCTCGTCGAGCGGGAGGCGATGCTGCACGGCATCCGGGAAGGGTTCCTCGCGCTCGACAAGAACGGCCGCATCCGCCTGATGAACGACGAGGCACAGCGCCTCCTGGACCTCCGTGCCGACGACACCGGCCGTCCCCTGGACGCGGCTCTGCCTCCCGGCCGCACAACGGACGTCCTGGCCGGCCGCGTCTCAGGGGCGGACCTACTGGCTGTCAGCGGGCACCGGGTCCTTGTAGCGAACCGCATGCCGACCGACGACGGTGGCGCTGTGGTCACCCTGCGCGACCGTACCGAGCTGGAGCGGCTGGGACGTGAGCTGGACGGCACCCGTGGCCTCATCGATGCCCTCCGCGCCCAGGATCACGAACACGCCAACCGGCTGCACACCCTCCTCGGCCTGTTGGAGCTCGGGCTGCACGAGGAGGCAGTGGAGTTCGTGACGCAGGCGGTGGGCGTCCATCGGGCGACCGCCGAGCAGGTCACCGAGCGCATCCACGATCCGTTGCTGGCGGCCCTGCTGGTGGGAAAGGCCACCGTCGCCACCGAGCGTGGCGTCTCCCTGAGCATCTCGCCCCATACACACCTGCCCGATCGCCTGGTCGACCCACACAGTCTGGTCACCATCCTCGGCAACCTTGTCGACAACGCACTGGACGCCACGTCGGGTGAGCGCGACGCGCAACTGGAGGTGGAGGTCCGCGCCGAGGGCGACACCGCCATAGTGCGTGTCAGCGACAACGGCCCGGGCGTGCCCGAGGAACGTCGTGCGGAGATCTTCACCGAGGGCTGGACGACCAAGGATCCGCCGCCCCACGGGCAGCGCGGCATCGGCCTGGCCCTCGTACGGCGTCTCGCTGAGCGTTATGGGGGCAGCGCCGAGGTCAGCGAGCGCGCCGGTGGTGGTGCGGTGTTCACCGTGACCGTCCCCGACGCGCTGTCCGAGGAGCTTTCCGGAGCACGTGGAACAGGGCCCCAGGAGGCAGTCACGGGCGCCCTCTCCTCCAGACGGGCCGAGGCGGGCACTCGTCGCCACGAAGACGCCACGGAGGCCGGCCGATGATCGACGTACTGGTCGTGGACGACGACGTGCATGTCGCGAAGATCAACGCTGCCTATGTCGCCAAGATCGAGGGCTTCCGTGTCAGTTGCCTCGCGCACACGGCCGCTGACGCGCTTGCCGCCGTGGAGACGCACCCCGTCGATCTGATCCTTCTGGACCACTACCTTCCCGACCGAACAGGACTGCAACTGGTCGGCGACCTACGGCGGCGCGGCCTGTTCACCGACGTCATCATGGTGACGGCAGCTCGCGATATCGCCACCGTGCAGGCCGCGATGCGCCACGGTGCGCTGCAATACCTGGTCAAGCCGTTCACGTTCGCAGGACTGCGCTCCAAGTTGATGAGTTACGCAGCCCTGCACCGTACGTTTGCGGGTGGCGGGCAGGCGGAGCAGTCCGAAGTGGACCGGATCTTCGGGGCTTTGGGTGCCGCCAACGCGGGCTCGGCCGAGTTGCCGAAGGGACATTCCACCGCCACTGCCGACCGTGTGCGCTGGGTGCTGCGCTCCGCCGACGCCCCGCTGTCGGCGCAGGACGTCGCGCTCCAGGCGGGGCTGAGCCGGCAGACCGCGCAGCGCTACCTCAAACTGCTGGAACGCGCCGGACGGGTGCGCCTCACGCTCAAATACGGCGAGACCGGCCGCCCCGAGCACCGCTACGAGTGGGTGTAGTCAGAGCACCAGACGCCACGCGCAGGCAACGTGCACCGGGAACCCGGTACACGCCGGCGGGGCGTCACAACCGCGCCCTACCCGGCTGTCACGCCCCGCCCCGTTCACTCCAGGGTCAGAGCGAGTTCGGCCCTAAACCCATCAAACGGCCCTAAGCGGCCCCCGCCCCCGTCAGCGCCCGCACCTCCGTCTCGGCATGCCGTGCCTCATCGGCGGCCTCCGGGGAGAGCACCGTTCCCAGCCAACCCATCAGGAAGCCCAGTGGGATCGATACGACACCGGGGTTGTCGAGCGGGAAGAAAGCGAAGTCCATGCCGGGGAAGAGCGACTCCTGGTTGCCGGAGACCACCGGCGAGAGGACGACCAGGGTGATCGCCGGAATCAGGCCGCCGTATACGGACCAGACCGCGCCCCGGGTGGTGAAGCGGCGCCAGAAGAGCGTGTACAGCAGGACCGGAAGGTTGGCCGATGCGGCCACGGCGAAGGCCAGCCCCACCAGGAAAGCGACGTTCAGGTCCTGGGCGAGCAGGGCGAGCCCGATCGCGACCGCGCCGACGGCCACCGTTGCGATACGTGCCACGGCCACCTCGGCTCGCTGGGCGTCCTGCGCGGTGCCGCGTGGACGTCGTAGCGAGGCATACAGGTCGTGCGCGACGGAGGCCGACGAAGCGAGCGTGATACCGGCGACGACAGCCAGGATGGTGGCGAACGCTACGGCGGCAACCACGGCGAACAGCACCGTGCCGCCCGTCGAACCGGCGCCGCCTCCCAGGTCGAGGGCGAGCAGCGGGACTGCGGTGTTGCCGGCCGTATTGGATGTCCGCACGGCGTCACTGCCGAGCACCGCCGCGGCACCGAAACCGAGCACGATGGTCATCAAGTAGAAGCCACCGATCAGCCCGATGGACCAGACGACCGAGCGACGAGCGGAACGGGCCGTGGGGACGGTGTAGAAGCGGGAGAGGATGTGCGGCAGCCCGGCGGTGCCCAGGACGAGCGCGATGCCGAGGCTGATGAAGTCCAGCCGAGAGGTCCAGCCGGCACCGTATTTGAGGCCCGGGGCGAGGAAGTCACGTCCGTGTCCGCTGCGTTCGGCGGCGGTGTTCAGCAGTGCGTTGAAGTCGCCGTGGAACCGGACCAGTACCAGGACGGTCAGGGCAATGGCACCGCCCATGAGAAGCACGGCTTTGACGATCTGGATCCAGGTCGTGGCGCGCATCCCGCCGAAGGCGACGTAGACCACCATCAGGGCACCGACCCCGATCACCATCCAGGTACGGGCCTGCTGGCCCGCGCCCCCCAGGAGCAGGGCGACAAGGCTGCCGGCCCCGACCATCTGCGCCACCAGATAGAGCACCGAGACCGTGACGGAGGCCGCACCGGCCGCGATGCGGACAGGGCGTTCCCGCATCCGGGCTGCGACGACATCGGCGAGAGTGAACCTGCCGCAGTTGCGGACCAGTTCGGCGACGAGGAAGAGGACGACGAGCCAGGCAACGAGAAAGCCGACGGAGTACAACAGGCCGTCGTAGCCGAAGAGGGCGATCAGTCCGGAGATACCGAGGAAGGAGGCAGCGGACATGTAGTCACCCGCGATGGCGAAACCGTTCTCTATCGGGGAGAAGAGCCTCCCGCCCGCGTAGAACTCCTCGGCGGAGCCGTGCCGACGACGGCTCACCCAGGTGGTGATCCCCAGGGTGACGGCGATGAACACGCTGAACAGGACCAATGCGAGGGTCTGATGGTCATCGGTCACCGGACGTTCCCTCCGGTGAGTTCCTGGGTTTCCCAGCGGATGTCGAGGGCCGCGCTGTCCCTGCGCATCCGGGCGTGGCGCGCGTAGGCCCAGGTGAGCAGGAACGTGGTGGCGAACTGACCGAGTCCGGCAAGCATCGCGACGTTCAGGGCACCGGCGACGCGGTGCGCCATGAGGCCGGGTGCGGCGGTGGCCGCGATCACATAGGCGAGGTACCAGGCCAGGAAGCCCGCCGTACCGGGCAGCACGAAACGCCGGTAGCGGCGACGTACCTCCTGGAAAGCCGCGCTTCTTTGCACCGCAAGGTAGACCTCGTCATGCAGCGCGGACCTTTGGTCCGGCACCGGGGCCGGGCGGGGTGGCTGCACGCCGCCCCACTCGCCCGCTGTCTCTGCAGCGCCCTCCACCTCGCCCCACCCGGAGGCGAGAGCGTCGTACCAGGGGTCGTCGAGCCGTACGCCCCCTGGCTCACCGGCCGAGCGGCCGTCCTGCTTGTCCACCGAACTCTCCTTGGTGCACGGGGCTGTTGTCCGTGCGACCCAAGGTTGGACAGAAAGGAAGATCCGGGACGCTTCATTCCGAACCCTTCACCCCATCAGGTGATGGGCCGTCCCGGCGGCTGTGCCAGCCCGTGGCGGTACGCGTAGTGGATGGCTTGGGCCCGGTCCCGCAACCCGGCTTTGGCGAAGAGATTGTTGATGTGGGTCTTCACCGTCGCGGTGGAGACGTGCAGCATCCCCGCGATCTCCGGATTGGACTGGCCCTCGGCGACCCGTCGCAGCACCTCCAGCTCGCGGGCCGTCAGGCCGTCCGGCGCCTCCTCCGACGGTTGTGGCACGGGTCGTACAGGCTCCGTGAAGCGCTCCAGCAACCTGCTCTGGATCTTGGGCGACAGACCGGCCTCTCCCGAGAGCACGTCGTCGATGGCGCGGACGATCTCGTCGCCGTCCGCGTCCTTGGTCAGGTAGCCACGGGCCCCGGCCTGCAGGGCAGGAAAGAGCGAGTCGTCGTCCGCATAGTGGTGAGCACCACGACCTGGGTACCGGGGTGCTCCGTGCGGACACGCCGGGTGGCCTCGACACCGTCACAGCGCGGCATCCTCAGATCCATCAGCACGACGTCGGGGTCGAGTTCGGCGACGAGGCGGACCGCGTCCGCGCCGTCCGCGGCCGAACCGACGACCTCGATGCCCGGCAGCAGTCCCAGCAGCATCACGATTCCCTCGCGCACCACCGTCTGGTCATCGGCGACCACCACCCGTGTCACCCTGCGTGCCGTCATGCAGGCACCCGCAGCCGCGCCACGAAGCCCTCCTGATCGGGGCCGGAATCCAGCGTCCCACCGAGGAGTTCGGCGCGCTCCCGCATCCCGAGCAGACCGTACCCGGAGCCGCTGTTCGCGAGGTCGCCGGCCTTTCCGCAGCCGCCGAAATCACGCACCTCCAGCCCACGTCGTCCCTCGCGCACTCCAGCCGCACGCTCACCCGTGCTCCCGGGGCGTGCTTGCTCACGTTCGTCAGCGCTTCCTGGGCGACCCGGCGGACCGCGAGACCCGCCTCCGCCGGAAGGGCGCGTCCCTCACCCGCCACCTCCAGCCGAACGCCCTCAGAGGCCGTCAGACGGCGCAGGAAGTCCTCGACCGGGCCATCTCCCCACGCAGCGCGGAGAGCGCCTCACGGGTCCAGTCCAGCCCTTCACGGGCCATCCCTCGGCACGCCACCACCCGCTCCAAAAGCTGGTCACGGTCGGCCTCGAGATCGGTGCTGCGCTGGATCAGCAGTCGCGCCGCCTCCAGGTGCACCAGCTGGGCGCTCAGGCTGTGGGCGAGGACGTCGTGGATCTCGCGTGCGATCCGCCCGCGTTCCGTGAGCGCCGCCGATTCGGCCTCCGCCTTGCGGGCAGCGCGTTCCTGGGCCAGCAGCCGCTGGGTGTTGCCGCGCGCCTCGGCATCCAGCCGTACGACATAGCCCGCCAGCGCCAGACCCACGGTCGTCGCGGCGGTCGCGATCCAGTAATCGTGGTTCATCACTGCGAACGCGCCCAGGGCCGCAGCGGAGCACGGCACCGCGACGCTCAGCGGAAGCCGCTCCATGGCGATGACGGCGCAGGCGCACCACAGGACACTCGCGGGCGTACGCGCCCCGGCGAACGCGAAGCCGAAGGCGACCACCTCCAGTACGGCGAACAGCCCGATGGACGGCCATAGACGGCGTGCCAGCGTCATACGGAAGAAGCCGCGGAAGACCAGGATGCTGGTGGCCAGACCGGCACACGCCGCCACCCGGCCCCAGCCGGTGAAGCCCGGCCCCGTGAGGGTGATCCACACCAGGACCGCGACCACCACGACACGCACCGCTCGGCCGATCCACACCCGGGCGCCGCTGATGCCCTCACGGGACAGCGACTCCCGCAGTGGCCAGCTCGTCCAGGAGTTCAGCGCCACGTACGGTCCTTTCTGGGGCGCAGGGCATCAGCCCGCAACAGGGACACGGTACGTCTGCTGCATGGCCTGGGCCCTCCAGGTGGTGACACCGGTACGAGCCAGCAGCATCGCGGCAACGGAGAGCATGGTGGCCGCACTGCCCTGATGTATCCCCATGGCCGCCACCAGGCCCATGAGGCCGAGCCGCAGCACCATGCCGCCCAGCCACACGCCGGCCGCCGCCCAGCCTCCCTTGCTCCGCACCGTGCCGTCCGCGTCCGTCCAGATGCGTGTCGTCCAGGACCAGCCGACGCCGCAGGCCAGCCCGATCAGGACCTCCACACCGACAGGACGGCAGACGCCGTGTGGTGCCCGGGGTCCAGCAGGCCGGACTGCCGCACCGCCATGACCACCAGAACGACCGGATTCAGCCACCCCTTCTTGCCCTCCGACGTGACCCGCTGCGCCGTGAACTGCCGGATGAGCACCCATGCAACCGCCGCGGTGATCACAACGATGTTGAGCAAGCCACTCATGATCCAGGCCCTCCTGGGACGGAAATTCGACGTTTCCGACGCTACGGAGCAGCACCCACGGACGGATCGGAGCCAGGGTGGGGACCGGGTGGAAATGGCGACGGGCGCCCGTCCGCCCTGGGGTGGAGAGGCGCCCGTCGGGAGCTGCGGCCCGGTCAGGTGTCGATGCGCGATCGGTCCAGAGTGGAAGCAGAGTTGGTGATGAACTCCTTACGGGGGGCGACTTCGTTGCCCATGAGGAGGTCGAAGGCCTTCTCCGCCGCTTCGAGATCGCTGATGTTGATGCGACGCAAGGTCCGGTGGCGCGGGTCCATGGTGGTCTCGGCGAGCTGGTCGGCGTCCATCTCGCCCAGACCCTTGTAGCGCTGGATGCTGTCCTTGTAGCGGACCTTCTTTCGCTGGAGCTCGAGCAGCGTCTGGCGCAGCTCGTTGTCCGAGTAGGTGTAGATGTACTTGTCCTGGCCCTTTTTGGGGTTGATCAGTTCGACCCGGTGCAGCGGCGGTACGGCGGAGAAGACCCGGCCCTGCTCGACCATGGGCCGCATATAACGCTGGAAGAGCGTCAGCAGCAGGCAGCGGATGTGCGCGCCGTCGACATCCGCGTCGGCCAGGAAGATGACCTTGCCGTAGCGGGCGGTGTCGATGTCGAAGGTGCGGCCGGATCCGGCCCCTATGACCTGGATGATGGCGCCGCACTCGGCGTTCTTGAGCATGTCCGAAACCGACGACTTCTGGACATTCAGGATCTTGCCGCGGATCGGCAGCAGCGCCTGGAACTCCGAATTCCGTGCCAGCTTCGCGGTACCCAGCGCTGAGTCGCCCTCGACGATGAAGAGTTCGCTGCGGTCGACGTCGTCACTGCGGCAGTCCGCGAGCTTGGCCGGCAGCGAGGAAGACTCCAGCGCCGTCTTCCGCCGCTGGGCCTCCTTGTGCTGACGGGCGGCGATGCGCGTACGGGCCGCGGCGACGATCTTCTCCATGACGGAGCGGGCCTGCTGCTTGTCGTCCCGCTTCGTGGAGGTCAGGAACGCCTTCAGTTCCTTGCTCACCACCTGGGCGACGATCCGCGAGGCTGCGGAGGTGCCGAGCACCTCCTTGGTCTGGCCCTCGAACTGCGGCTCCGCGAGTCGTACGGTCACGACGGCGGTGAGGCCCTCCATGGCGTCGTCCTTGACGACGTCGTCCTCGGCGACGCGCAGCAGCTTGCTGGACCGCAGCACCTCGTTGACCGTCTTGGCGACCGACCGCTCGAAGCCGGAGACATGGGTGCCACCCTTGGGCGTCGCGATGATGTTGACGAACGACTTGACCGTCGCGTCGTAGCCGGTACCCCAGCGCAGTGCGATGTCGACGCCCAGTTCCCGGGTGACCTCGGTGGGTGTCATATGACCGCGGTCGTCGAGGACCGGCACGGTCTCCTTGAAGGTGCCCTGGCCGGTCAGCCGGAGCACGTCGCAGACGCCCTTGTCCTGCGCGAGGTACTCACAGAACTCGCTGATGCCGCCGTCGTAGCGGAACGTCTCTTCTGTCTTGCCGGCGCCGTCGATGCCCCGCTCGTCACGGACGACCAGCGTCAGGCCCGGCACCAGGAACGCGGTCTGCCGGGCACGGGCGTACAGCGTCTCCAGGGAGAGCTTGGCGTCCTTGAGGAAAATCTGCCGGTCTGCCCAGTAGCGCACCCGGGTGCCGGTCTTCGTCTTGGCGATCCGCTTGCCCTTGAGCAGGCCGTTGCCCGGATCGAAGGGGGCGTCGGGGCCCGATTCGGTGAAGATGCCGGGGACGCCGCGACGGAAGCTGATCGAGTGTGTCTTGCTGCTGCGGTCCACCTCGACGTCGAGCCGGGCCGAGAGGGCGTTGACGACCGAGGCACCGACGCCGTGCAGACCGCCGGAGGCCGCATAGGAGCCACCACCGAACTTTCCGCCGGCGTGCAGCTTGGTCATCACGACCTCGACGCCACTGAGGCCGGTCTTGGGCTCGACGTCCACGGGAATGCCGCGGCCGTTGTCCCTGACCTCTACCGACCCGTCGCCGTGGAGGATCACCTCGATGTGGTCGCAGTAGCCGCCCAGCGCCTCGTCGACGGAGTTGTCGATGATCTCCCACAGGCAGTGCATCAGGCCGCGACTGTCCGTCGAGCCGATATACATGCCGGGGCGCTTCCGGACGGCCTCGAGCCCCTCGAGGACGAGCAGATGCCGCGCGGTGTAGTTGGAACCGTCCCGGTCTGCCCCGGTCAGCACTGCGGTGGACGGCACGGACATCTCGGCGGTCACGCGGTTCGCTCCTCGCTGAATTTCTGGCAGCCCGCATTCCGCGGACTCGGTTGTGGCGGTGTCGCCCGTCAGAGGGTACCGAGGCCTGGTAGAGCCGATGTGACGCCACCCGTACGCATGCCCATGGTAGTAGAATTTCGCTCGTACGTTCGATCCCTCGAAGGGGTGACGTCCGAGTGACGTGCACATCACGTTCCCTTCGAGGCATGAACCATTTAGGCTCCGGGCACGTCCTCATCAACAACCGGCAAGCCAGCCGGGAGGACAGATAGAACAACCAACGTGAAACAGACCACCACGCAATACGGCTCATTCGCCGCCACCCGGCAGCACCCGGCCCCCTCCGAGAATTTTTTCGAGGAAAAGGCACGAGCGGGAACGTTTTCGGCCTGGTTGGATGTTGACCCTGGTACGACAGCTCGTCGAGCTAGAGAAGAGGCGACGTGACTACTGTTCTGACACCCGCGAGCCCGCTGACGGCCGCTGACCGCTGCGACCGCTGCGGCGCCCAGGCATACCTGCGCGTCGTCCTGATGTCCGGCGGAGAACTGCTCTTCTGCGCCCACCATGGTCGCAAGTTCGAGCCAGAACTCAAGAAGATCGCCGCGGAAATACAGGACGAGACGGAGCGGCTGACCGCTTCTCCGGCGTCCGCGTCCGAAGAGGAACGCTGACACTTCGCATCCACGACGAGCGAGCAGCGGCCCAGCGCCGTATCGCGGGCGGTTCCCCGACACCACCGGGGACACCGCCCGCACTCGTGCGATCACGCGCCCCTGTCGGCTCCCCGCGCCGCTCAGCCGGCCCCATGTGCGGCCACCGCCGGGAGGAGCGCCGAGGCGCGCGTATAGACGCCGGGACTGCCCGGCTGACCGCAGCCGGTCCCCCATGACACCAGGCCCACCAGCCGTCCCCGCACGACCAGGGGCCCACCGCTGTCCCCCTGGCAGGCGTCGCGGCCGCCGGCCGGCTCCCCCGCACACAGCATCGTCTGAGGCTTGTACGTACCGTCGGCACTGCCCGGGTACGCCCGCGCGCAGACCGCATCGGGCAGCACATTGACGTGCGCCGCGCGCAGTCGCGACGCGTAGCTGCCTCCGCCCGTGGTGTCTCCCCAGCCGTAGACCGTGGCCGCGTTGCCGGCCCGGTAGGCGCTGTCCTGCCGTCCCGCCATCGGGATGGGCCGGTTCGGCACCGGCTTGTCCAGTGTGAGGACGGCCATATCGCCATCGTTCGTGTAGCTGTTGTAGCGCGGGTTGACCCACACCTTCGCGGGCTTCAGCTCCTGGCCACCGCCACCGCTGAGCTTGTCGCGCCCGACGACGATCCGCAGGTCCCGCACTTCCCGCCAGGGGACGCCCAGCACCTCCTTGCTCAGGCAGTGCGCCGCCGTCACCACCGTCGAGTGCCCGACGAGCACACCGCCGCAGAACTGCCCGGAGCGCTGGACCCCGAAGCGCTCGTGGGAGGCCAGCGCCACCGCCCAGGGGCTGTGTACCAGCGGTGCAGGCTTTCCGCCGATCACCGACTCGTCGGCAGCCGCCGGCGCCGGCAAGGTGAGGGCCAGCGCGAGGGCCCCGAGGGCGGCATATGCGGTCGGGCGCATTCGGACTCCTGACTCTGGGACAGTGCGCGCACACCCAGAGTGACCCAAACGGCGGCCCGGCGCACCCCGAACGCGCACGAGCCCGGCCCCTCCAGCTAGGAGAGACCGGGCTCGTGGCGCTCTTGGAGCGGTTGGACTAGTCGAGGTAGTCGCGCAGCACCTGCGAGCGCGACGGGTGACGCAGCTTCGACATCGTCTTCGACTCGATCTGACGGATCCGCTCACGCGTGACGCCGTAGACCTTGCCGATCTCGTCCAGCGTCTTGGGCTGGCCGTCGGTGAGGCCGAAGCGCATGGACACGACGCCGGCCTCGCGCTCGGAGAGGGTGTCCAGCACCGAGTGCAGCTGCTCCTGCAGAAGCGTGAAGCTGACCGCGTCGGCCGGGACGACCGCCTCGGAGTCCTCGATGAGGTCACCGAACTCGCTGTCGCCGTCCTCGCCCAGCGGGGTGTGCAGCGAGATCGGCTCGCGGCCGTACTTCTGGACCTCGATGACCTTTTCGGGGGTCATGTCGAGTTCCTTGGCCAGCTCCTCCGGGGTGGGCTCGCGGCCCAGGTCCTGGAGCATCTGGCGCTGGACGCGCGCGAGCTTGTTGATGACCTCGACCATGTGGACGGGGATACGGATCGTACGGGCCTGGTCGGCCATGGCGCGGGTGATGGCCTGGCGGATCCACCACGTGGCGTAGGTCGAGAACTTGTAGCCCTTGGTGTAGTCGAACTTCTCGACCGCACGGATCAGACCGAGGTTGCCCTCCTGGATCAGGTCCAGGAAGAGCATGCCGCGGCCCGTGTACCGCTTGGCCAGGGAGACGACCAGACGGAGGTTGGCCTCCAAGAGGTGGTTCTTGGCCCGGCGGCCGTCCTCCGCGATGATCTCCAGCTCACGCTTGAGCTTCGGCGCGAGCTTGTCGGAGTTCGCCAGCTTGTCCTCGGCGAACAGACCCGCCTCGATGCGCTTGGCGAGCTCCACTTCCTGCTCGGCGTTGAGGAGCGGGACCTTGCCGATCTGCTTGAGGTAGTCCTTGACCGGGTCGGCGGTGGCGCCGGCCGCGGCGACCTGCTGCGCAGGCGCGTCGTCCTCGTCGTCGTCGGACAGGACGAAGCCGGCGTTCTCCGCGCCCTCGGCGGCCTCGGGGGCGTCGCCCTTGCCGGGCGCCGGGGTCTCCTCGGCCACCTCGTCGTCGAGGAGCTCGTCGACGTCCTTCTTGGACGCAGTCTTCTTTGCGGTGGCCTTCTTGGCCGTGGCCTTCTTGGCGACCGTCTTCTTGGCTGTGGCCTTCTTCGCCGCGGCCTTCTTTGCAGGCGCGGACTCGGACTCATCGGCCGACGGGTCCGCCACGGGGGCGGTGGCCGCGGCGGCGGTGGTCTTCTTGACCGTGGCGGCCTTGGCCGCGACGGTCTTGGTGGCGGTGCGCTTCGCCGGACTCTTCGCTGCGACGCTCTTGCGGGTGCGCTTGGGCGCCTCTGCGGCACTGACCATCAGCGTCACACCCTCCTCGTCGAGGATCTGGTTGAGGCTGCGCAGAACGTTCTTCCACTGGGTTGGCGGAATCTGGTCAGCCTCGAAGGCCCGACGCACGTCATCGCCGGCGATCTGCCCATCTGCCTTTCCCCGCTCGATGAGCGCCATCACAGACTCGGACTCGGCGATCTCCGGCGGGAGCGTACGGGATGTGCTGGCCGACACGAACAACCTCTCGGAACGATGGAAACGGCTTCCGACCCCGTCCACTGTGGATCGGAGCCGACGACCGCCGGTGGGGATGGACCGACGGCGCAGGGGCAACCGGGGAGTTGAACAGCGTCACGAACGCCGCTCGTATTCCCTCCTCGGCTATCACCTCTTAAGTCATCGCGCTTCCCGGAAGAGCGTTACGCCCAATCTGCGTGGCCCGAGTCACACCCCATAACGACCCATTCCCAGTCATATGACATGCAACCCTCCCAAGACCTTCCGCCGGATCCGGTCGGCGACCCGGATCCGGCGATATTTCTGCGCCGCGCCGCGTACGGCGTGCCCTGCCCTGAGGGGTGCGCAGGGCACGGGGCCGCGCGGCGCCTACGGTCCGTACACGGTCGGGTGCGGACCTTCAGTGCTCGCGGGGCGCGGGGACGACGTGGTCCACGGGCGTCCCGGAGCCCTGGCCGCCGACCTCACCATGGGCGGCGAGGAGCTGGCGCATGGCGGACTCGGCTGCCGTGGCGTCGCCGGAGCCGATGGCGTCGACGACCCGCATGTGCTGGCCCACGGAGTTCTCGACCGGCCGCTCGCAGCCGCCGCCGGGGCCGCCGGAGACGTGCAGCGCGGCGGAGACGATGCCCGAGAGGTGTTCGAGCATGCGGTTGCCGGCGAGCTGCAGCAGCAGCGAGTGGAACTCGGCGTCGGCGCGGGAGAAGGTCATGGTGTCGCCCTGGGCCGCGGAGTGACCCATGATCTCGACCATGTCGGCCAGCCGCTGCTGGATGTCCTCACGGCCGTGGCCGGCGGCGAGCCGGGCGGCGAGGGGCTCGATCGTCCAGCGCAGCTCGCAGAGCTCACGGCGCTGGTCGTCGCGCTGGGGCCCGTAGGCCCGCCACTCGATGATGTCGGGGTCGAGGAGGTTCCAGTCGCTGACCGGACGCACTCGGGTGCCCACGTTCGGGCGAGCGCTGACGAGGCCCTTGGCCTCGAGCACTCGCAGCGACTCGCGGACGACGGTGCGGGAGACCTCGAAGCGCTGGCCGATCTCCTCGGGGACGAGCGGGCGGTCGGCACCGAGATCCCCGGAGACGATCATCTGGCCGAGCTGCTGGACGAGTTGGCCGTGCAGGCCGCGGCCGCGGCTGCCGGCCGCGCGACGGCCGACCCGGCCGATGTCGGCCTCGGGGCCGTCCCAGACCTGCGGAACGCGCTCGGCACGTTCACGGCCGGCTGCGTTGTTGGCGTTCGCGGCGTTGGCGGCGTTCGCGTAGGGGTAGCGGTCAAGCTCGCCCGGGCCTGCGAGGCCGGTGTCGCCGGGGCGAGCCGCGGTCATCATGGTGTGCGCAAGGGTACTCACGCATCTTTTGTCGGCGACACCCTGAACACCCTTGAGGTCTTTGGTGAAAAGCACACGAAAGGGTGATCGCCCCCCATCCCCGAATTGACGCTTTATCGGAAAGAAATGCGCTCTCCATGGCGAGTTGTGGACAGCAGCCGCAACAACAGGGCGCCAAAATATACGCCTTACTCGATCAGCGGAAGAAGCCGCACAGCGTCGCGGTCGCATACCCGCAGACCAGACGGGTTGACGGCAACATCACTGCGTCGCCTACGGGTTGGCGCGCCGACGACATCATGAACAGGCGCGTCTTGGTCGATTGCGAACGGGTACTTGACGCGACCGACGGACGGCAGATCACACCGTCGGCGAGGCACAGGAACAGTACTCGTCAGCAATCCCGTTGAAGCAGAACGGGAATGCGCCGACGGCCAATAGACCCCTCTGAACGCGCTGATGCGGCGCCCCCGTCCAACTGGTAGCAGGCCCAGGGCATTCGATAAGGACAACGACTGGGCCCCTCCGGAACTCGCGCCAAAGGCGGGAGGAGGTGCACAGAGAGGACCGGGACGCCTGGCGGGGCAGAGGAGGCAAGAGTAGTCGTCGGCCCGGCAGACGGCTGCGGGCCGGATCGCTTCGGCTCGGGCGGACAATCACAGGCCGGACAGACAGCTGCTGCCCGGGCCGGACGGACGCTAGCGCGGTGGCGCCACGGGCGAGTGGGGCCGCAGGACCGGGGGCACCGACCGTGGACGACTGCGGGCCTCGGATGCCGGCGGTTCCAGCCGCGGACGACCCGGCGGCGCGGGGCGTCGCACCCCTGGCGGGGCGTGAGGCCGGTCGGGAGCTGCACGGGTTTCGAAGGGACTCACCCAGCTACCGTACCGCGATATGTCTTATTTTCTCGCAATTGCGCAATCTTGATGGTTCGTCGTGTCACTGCGGTGAACTTCAGCCCCGCAGCGTCGGCAACTTCAACCGCGGGCTCAGACCTCGGGGCGCAGCATCGGCGGGTTGAGCAGCGTCGCCCCACCGGCTCGGAAAAGCTGTGCGGGGCGACCGCCCTGACGCGTCGTCGTGCCGCCGGTGGGCACCAGGAAGCCTGGGGTGCCGGTGACCTTGCGGTGGAAGTTCCGGGGGTCCAGGGCGACGCCCCAGACCGCCTCGTACACCCGGCGCAGCTCGCCCACGGTGAACTCCGGCGGGCAGAAAGCAGTGGCGAGCGAGGAGTACTCGATCTTCGAGCGGGCGCGCTCCACTCCGTCGGCGAGGATCCGGGCGTGATCGAAGGCCAGCGGGGCCGCCAGCTCGCCCTCCCGGGCCAGGGAGTCGTCCTGCTCCAGGAGGGTCTCCACGGGTGCCCAGCGCGCACTGTGGGCGTCGCCACCGGGCGTCGGCGCGGGCAGGTCGGGGGCGAGTACCAGGTGGGCGACGCTGACGACCCGCATCCGGGGGTCCCGCTTGGGATCGCCGTACGTGGCGAGCTGTTCGAGGTGCGCGCCGTACACGGGGGACGAGCCCGCCGGGGACTGCGCGTGCAGACCGGTCTCCTCGGCGAGCTCCCGGCCGGCCGCGGCCTCGAGGTCCTCGTCGGCCCGGACGAATCCACCGGGCAGGGCCCAGCGACCCTGGAACGGCGGCTCACCGCGGCGCACGGCCAGCGCGCACAGGGCGTGGCGCCGCACGGTGAGCACGACCAGGTCGACAGTAACGGCGAAGGGCGGGAAGGCCGACGGGTCGTAGGGAGGCATGAGCGTGATCATAGTCGTCCCCTTGACGATAAACAGGCCCCGGAGTGCCTCACGAACCCAGTTGCAGACCCTCCGCCGCCGTCTCCACCATCCCCATGCCGAGCCTGCTGATTCGTACGTCGAACGGCTGCTCCGCGACACAGAGGCCGGTGAGCTGCATCGCGCCGAGCGGGGCGGTGCCGAGCGGCCGCACGGACACCGTTCCGGCGGGAACGTCGGGACGCAGGCCCGCGAGGGCGACGAGTATGTGCACCGCGCCGCCCGCCGCCACGGCCGCGGGGCGGCAGGCCGCCGGATGCGGTACGGGGACGCCGCCGGCGGTGCGCTGCTCGCCCGCGTACATCTCCGGGAGGCGGTACCCGAAGCTGTCCGCGGCGTCGAGAACGCCCCTGGTCAGGCTGTCGGCTGCCTGCGGGTGGCCGGCCGCGGCCAGGCCGGCGGCGGCGACCGCGGTCTCGTGTACGCGGACCGCGCCGCTGCGGTGGCCGAAGGGGTTGTAGCCGCTCTCCTTACTGCTCAGCCCGCGCAGGCCCCACCCGGAGTCCATGGCCGGACCGGCCAGCAGCCCGGCCAGCTGGTCGGTCTGTGCCGCGTCCAGCAGGCCGGGGGCCAGGATCCCGCCGCCGAGCAGTCCGGTGTCCAGGAGGTGGGCGGTGGTGGAGCCGAGGTGCGGGACGGGTCGGCCGTCTGCGGTGAGCTGCGCGGCGGGGCGGCCGCCGGCCGGGTCCTCCAGCCAGAAGTCCCTGCGGAACCGGGTACGCAGGTCGGCCGCCCAGTCCCGCAGCGCCGCCGCGCCGGATGAGCCGAAGGCATCGAGGAGGTCGGCGCCCAGGAGAGCGGCGCGATGGGCATGGGCCTGGGTCTCGCAGCGGTACGGTCCGCCCGGCACCGGATCGGGGACGTATCCGCCGCGGGCCCCTTCCGGCGGATCGGTGACCCTCCTCAGCCACGTCAGGCAGCGCTGCGCGGCGGGCAGCAGCCGCTCCGTCTCCTGCTGGGGCAGGCCCCAGCGGCGGGCCTCCGCAAGAACGGCGGGGAACAGAAGGGTTGCCTCGATTCCGGTGCAGCTCGGCGGTGAGTGCGGCCCGGAGTCCCGCAGAGCGCCGGGAATTCGGCCGAAATCTGCCCCTGGCACGGCTTGTTGGCTACGCGCGAGCGCGCGCAGCGTGCCCGCGGCGAGCTTTGTGCCCAGGGGCAGCAGCATCCGGGCGGTCCACAGCGCCTCGACGGGTGCGAGTCCGCAACGCCAAGGGAAACCGCCGGCGACATACATGTCCGCAGTGGCGACCGGATCCCGCAGCACCAGGCCGTGGAGGTCGTCGAGGCTGCTCGCCAGGAGGGCGTCGGCCCGACGGTCGTCGCACTCCAGCCGCGCCGCCGTCCAGGGACGCGGTGGCCGGTCGTTGCGTGTCCGCGGGGCGGCAGCTCCGGTCCGCGGGGCGGGGATGCGGGCGTCCAGGGGACGGCGGCACCCCGAGGGGCTGCCCGGTCCACCCGGCTCGTATTCCAGTGCGGTGCGCAGCTCGATGGTGCGGTGGCCGCCGGGCGGCAGCTCGAGTTCCCAGCGCAGCAGCCCCGCCGAGGCCAGCGCGTCCTCGGGCGAGGGCGTCGCGGTCACCACCGCGTGCACGCCGGACCCGGACCAGCGGAGCCCGGCGCCGTGGACGGTGGCCCGCAGGTCGGAGCCCGGGAGGCCGACGGCGATGGCTCCCAGCTCCGCGAGGTCCGTGCCCAGCCAGATCTCGACCGCCAACGGGACGGGCCTCGTGGCGCTGCTGTGGAACGTGATCTGCTCGGTGCCGTCGGCGGATCGCAGCCGTTGCACGTGGATCTCCGGGTCGGGCCCCCGCTCTCCGGCCCTGCGGATCGTCCCGATGAACCGGGCCCGGTCCGCGCCGGTCAACCGGCCCTGGACGACGAGCGGTTCGTCGCCCGCGACCCGCAGTTCGCAGCGGGCCAGGACCCGTAGGCCGTCGCGGTAGAAGCCTTCCATGCCGTGGCCGGTCAGCTGCCCCGACGCCGGGGAGACGGCTAATGCCGGGAGGGCCACACAGACCAGCGAGGAGTGGACGGGTTGGGGTTGCGGGGCCCGGGGCGGCGCCGGGCGCCGCTCTCCGGGCAGCCGGCGGGCCGGCTGAGTAGTGGTGACGATGCCTGGCACGTTCTGCGCTCCCTGATGAGGTCGGGGCTCCGTACGGGCTGCTCCAATTAGGTGAACGGCCCGGCCGGCGCCCAGGTCACGCCGGCCGGGCAGCGACGGCACGGTCACCGTCGGCTCCGGTCGCCGTCCCGGCCGGCCCGACGCCTGCCACGCCCATCGGTCGTACGGGTACCGGGGCCCGTGCCACCGCGCGGTCCGCGGGGGCGCGCGGCCGGTGCGGGGCGGCTCGGCCCGGGGCGCTTCGTGGGCTGCGGCGTCTTCGTGGCCGCAGGGGCGGCGGGCTCGGCTTCGCTCACTGCCTCGCGGTGCTGCTCGCGCAGGCAGCGGCGCAGCGGCTCCGGGTCGAGTCCTTCGTTGATGGCGCGGTGCAGCAGCTGGGCGAAGGTGTAGTCGGGGTCGATGGCCAGGGCGCGGCTGAGGGCGACGCGCGCCGAGGGTCCGTCCTCGGTGGACCAGCTGACCCAGCCGGCGAGGGTGAGCGGTGCCACCGCGTGTTCGGCGTAGCCGCCGGCGCAGCGGCGGGCGAGGGCGCGCCAGAGCCGCAGGGCCGGCGCGGCGGCGGAGCCGTCCATCCACTCCGCCGCCCGGTCACGGGTGACCCGGTCCTGGAGGCCGAGGATGAGGTCGGCGGCTTCGGCATCGGTGATCAGCGCGTCGTCGCAGGCGTCCCTGGCCCGGTTGCTGCCCGAGGGGGTGTCCTGACGGAACCGGTGGATCATGGCGCCGGCCAGGTCGAGGGTGTCCCGGCGGACCGCCACCGCGGCCTCCCCCCGGAGCATGCGCGGAACCAGCGCACCGGCGGCCGCGTCCAGCGCCTTCTCCTGTTCGGCGGCTCGCGGTCCGGTCCGGATCGCGAGCCTGGCCTCCATCTCCTTGAGGGAGCCGCGCACCTGCATTCCCGCGTAGGCGGCTGCCGCGGCCATCACGGACGTGCCCGGCATGGCCATGGGGGTGCCCTCCGCGGGACAGCACCGGAAGTCGGGGCAGCAGTAGGACCAGAAGCGGCCGTTGGAGAGGCAGAGGGCTTCGAGGACCGGTACGTCGAGCGCGCCGCAGGCCGTGCGAAGGCGCTGGGCGAGCGGGCGGAGCCGGTCCTTCACGTCCTTGCCGCTCTCGCCCGCCGCCGGCTCCTGGCAGAGGTAGACGATGATCGCCGCGGGGCGGGCATCACGCTCCTGACCTGCGGAGATCAGGCACTCGGCAAGCTGGTCGGCGACATCCGGCCACTGGGCGGTGTCGGTCGGGATACCGAGCCTGACCCGGCCGCCGAAGCGTCCCCGCTCGCCGTTCAGCGCGACCATCACGACGCTGTCGTCCGGATAGAAGCCCATGAGGTACGGCAGGGCGTCGGCGAGCTCGGCGGGGCCGCGCAGGGTGACCTGGGCCTCGGGTGACGGGGCCTTGGTGGCATCGGAAGAGGCAGAGGAGTGGGAGGGGTGGGACGGGGGCGGTGCCGTGGAAGCGGTGAGGTTCGACGGGGCCAGGGGGACGGTGGGGTCGGAGGGGATGGAAGTGTTGCTGAACTCGGCGGGGCCGGGCGGGCTGGACGTTTCGGTGGCGTCGGTCGGGTCGGCGGCTGCCGTGGGGCCGGAGGTTGCGGATGCGCTGGGCGGGTCGGCGGGGACCGATGGCTTCGGCGCGTGGGGAGTGCGAGACGTATGCGAGGGGTTCTCGGCGGCGGGGTTCGCGGCCGAGGGGGTCGAGTGGATGTCGCCGGTGTGCTTGCTCGGTTCGCTGTGCGGATTCATGGCTCGAAGATCCCGCGGCCGGCCGCTGCGCCGCGACCCCTGTGGATAACTCTCGGGCGACGCAGTTATCCACAGCTTCGGGCGGGCATTCGCGCGTTGTCAGTGGCATCGGGTTGCATGGGGGCATGAGCAACGAAGATCTGCGTGCCGCAGCCGATGCCGTCCTGACCCGCCTCGTCGGGGATCCCGGCGGCGAGGCCAGGCTGCGCGAGGATCAGTGGCGGGCGATCGAGGCGCTGGTCGCCGACCACCGCCGCGCGCTGGTCGTACAGCGCACGGGCTGGGGCAAGTCCGCGGTCTATTTCGTCGCGACGGCGCTGCTGCGTGAGCGCGGCAGCGGACCGACCGTGATCGTCTCCCCGCTGCTCGCGCTGATGCGCAATCAGGTCGAGGCCGCCGCGCGGGCCGGGATCCGCGCCCGCACGATCAACTCCGCCAACACCGAGGAGTGGGACACCGTCCAGGCCGAGGTGGCGGCCGGCGAGGTGGACGTCCTGCTGGTCAGCCCCGAGCGCCTCAACAACCCGGACTTCCGCGACCAGGTGCTGCCCAAGCTCGCGGCGGCGACCGGTCTGCTGGTGGTCGACGAAGCGCACTGCATCTCCGACTGGGGCCATGATTTCCGGCCGGACTACCGACGGCTGCGCACCATGCTCGCCGATCTCCCGCCCGGTGTGCCCGTGCTCGCCACCACGGCCACGGCCAACGCGCGGGTGACCGCCGATGTCGCCGAACAGCTCGGCACGGGCGGGGGCTCCACCGAGGCACTGGTGCTGCGCGGGCCGCTGGACCGGGAGAGCCTGAGCCTGGGCGTCCTCCCGCTGCCGGACGCCGCGCACCGGCTCGCCTGGCTCGCGGACCATCTGCACGAGCTGCCGGGCTCGGGGATCATCTATACGCTCACCGTTGCCGCAGCCGAGGAGGTCACGGCCTTCCTGCGTCATCGGGGGCACACGGTCTCCTCGTACACCGGCAAGACGGAGAACGCCGACCGCCAGCAGGCCGAGGACGATCTGCTCGCCAATCGCGTCAAGGCGCTGGTGGCGACCTCGGCGCTGGGCATGGGCTTCGACAAGCCCGACCTGGGTTTCGTGGTGCACATGGGTTCGCCGTCGTCCCCCATCGCGTACTACCAGCAGGTGGGCCGGGCCGGCCGTGGGGTCGAGCACGCCGAGGTGCTGTTGCTGCCCGGGCGGGAGGACGAGGCGATCTGGAAGTACTTCGCCTCGCTGGCCTTCCCGCCCGAGGAGCAGGTGCGGCGGACGCTGGACGTCCTGGCGGCCGCCGGCCGGCCGGTGTCCCTGCCGGCCCTGGAGCCGCAGGTCGAACTGCGCCGCTCACGCCTGGAGATCATGCTCAAGGTGCTCGATGTGGACGGCGCCGTACAGCGCGTCAAGGGTGGCTGGACCTCCACCGGCCGCCCGTGGTCGTACGACGCCGAGCGTTATGCGTGGGTGACGCGCCAGCGCGAGGCCGAGCAGCAGGCGATGCGGGAGTACGCCACCACGACGGGCTGCCGCATGGAGTTCCTGCGACGGCAGCTGGACGACGAGGCGGCCGTGGCGTGCGGGCGCTGCGACAACTGTGCCGGGGCGCGGTTCACCACCGAGGTGTCCGCCGCAGCGCTGGAGGGGGCGCGCGGTGAGCTGGGACGGCCCGGGGTGGAAGTGGAGCCGCGGCGGATGTGGCCGACGGGCCTGCCGGCCGTCGGTGTCGACCTCAAGGGGCGTATCCCGGCAGGTGAGCTGGCCGCGACCGGCCGCGCACTGGGCCGGCTCTCCGATATCGGGTGGGGCAACCGGCTGCGCCCGATGCTCGCCCCGCAGGCCCCGGACGGCCCGGTCCCCGACGATGTCGCGGCCGCGGTGGTCACCGTGCTCGCCGACTGGGCCAAGGGCCCCGGTGGTTGGGCCTCGGGGGCGGCGGACGCACCGGCCCGCCCGGTGGGCGTCGTCGCGCTCTCCTCGCGCAGCCGCCCGCAGCTGATCCGGTCGCTGGCCGAGCGGATCGCCGCAGTCGGCCGCATGCCGTTCCTGGGCGCGGTGACCTCGGTGGACGACGGTGCCGACGGCAGGATTCCGCGCAGCAACAGTGCCCAGCGGCTCCGGGCTCTGGACGGTTCGCTGGGCGTACCACCCGAGCTGGCGCAGGCGTTGGAGTCGGCGGGCGGTCCGGTGCTGCTGGTGGACGACTACGCCGATACCGGCTGGACGCTGGCCGTGGCCGCCCGGCTGCTGCGCCGGGCGGGGGCAGCGGAGGTGTTTCCGCTGGTCCTCGCCGTACAGGGCTAGGGGCCGTACGGCACGCGGCGACGGGAAGGAACATTTGCCACTCCCCGGGCGATTCCGGTCACGGGCGGGAATTGCTCGTTGCCGCATGCCTGTACGACCGCGAGAATTGGAGTTGCTTCCCCGTACCGGCCGTCCGTGGTCAGGCAGGGCCATGCCGTGGTGCCCATCCGCGCCAGGCCGCCGCCCGACGTGCGGACGCGTAGACGATGGGAGGAACGTGACCTTCGGCTTCGCCCCGCCCCCGCAGGTGCCCCCGCCCACGTCCGCCGACTCCGCCGCACGACTCGGCCGCATGCTGGAGCCCGCCGAATGGGCCTCGGCCGGCATCCCGTTGCTGCGCAATCCCCGTGAGGTCGTCGCCGGCCTGCACGACCGTCACCGGCCGGTGCCGTCGACGGCCATCGTCGCAGTGCTCGACGTGCAGGAGCGGGTGACGGCCAGCGCCTCGTTCACGGAGCTCACGGCCGCTCCCGACGGCTGGGAGTTCCGCAATGCGCTCCTGGTGCATCTGCGCCGGGTGATCCCGCACGACCTGCGGCTGCGCGCCCCGGTCCGGACCGCCGTGCTGCTCTACTGCCGTGAGGGCGAGCCTTTGTGGACGGAGACGGACGGGGCCTGGATGTGGGGGCTGCGCGACGCCTGCACGCTGCACGGGCTCCGTTGCGGGGCATACATCACGCTGACCCCGGACCGCTGGCAGGTGCTGGGAGAGGGCCGGGGCGGGCGCCGCCCCAAACCGTCCACCGTGGACAAGCCCGTCACGGCAGCACGCCGGACGGGGGCGGAACGGATGGAGACTCGTCGCACGACGGCGGCGCGCCCCGAGGCGCCCCATACGGCCGCGCCTCTGCCCGCCGCACCGAACCGGTCGATGGCGCGGCGCACGGGAGGCGGCGCCCCGGAAGCCCATCGGCACACGGCCGCACGCTGAGCGGACCGGGCGGACGTACGCCCGGCTTCCGGCGGCAGAAGCAGGCACCTCGCCGGGCGTGCCATGACCCACGGCAGACGGCCCGCGCATCCCGGTGGTGGCAGAAGTCAGACGGTCACGACCGGCACACCTCCGCCTCTCCGCCGAAGCCCCCGGCCCGGCGTCCCGACCTCGTCCGGGCCGGAGCGCAAGCGAGCCCGACGGCCTTCGGGGCCGACGGGCTGTTGCGAACCGGAAGCGGTCAGGCGGGTGCTCCGAGAACGGTGTTGATCCGCTGCGGGTCGCCGCAGACGATCAGCAGCGTTCCGGCACGGGCCATCGCCGCGGGCAGCGCCTGCGCGGTGACCTCGTCCGTACCGCCGTTCATGGCGACGACCACGACGGGCCGGCCGGTGGCACGCTCGGCACCGGCGTCCGCGTAGAACACATCGTCCGCGGCGTCGTGTTGGGCCCAGTAGGACGCCTCGCCGAAGGACAGTTCATGCGCGGCCCACGGGTGCGTTTCACCGGTGGTCAGCATCAGGATGTCGCCCGGCGCACGCCCGGAGTCCAGCAGCAGGTCGACGGCCTCGTCGGCGGCGTCGACGGCGCCGGCGGCGGGTGCCGGGATCAGCTGGAGCTGTGCTCCCGCGGCGGCGCCGGGCTGGCCGGCGGGCGGCTGCGGGGAGCTGGTGCGCTGCGCCGGCGGAGCGGCGACAGGACCACGCGGCGGGGCAGCAGGTCCGGGCTTGCCCGGACGGACACTGGACGCGGGGCCACGCGGCGGCGCGGGGCGGGGACCGGGACCAGGAACGGGACGGGGGGTCGGCGCGGTACGGCCGGCGGCCGGAGTTGCGCGGGGACCCGGGACACTCTCGTGAATCTGAGGCTCCTCGGGGATGAGAGGCATAAAGGGATGTCTATCAAACGTAAGTGCGGAACGCGTCATCGGGTACCGAATTGATGTGCGTACCGCTCAGAAATCGAAGCCGAGTTGGCCACCGGCTTCCAGAGCGGCTGCTTCGGGGGTGATGCGCGCCTTCTTCAGATGCCGCCAGCGGGGCAGGGCATCCATGTAGGACCACGACACTCGGTGGTGCGGCGTAGGACCGTACTCCTCCAGGGCAATGCGATGGGTCGGTGAGGGGTAGCCTGCGTTGGCCGCGAAGTCGAAGTCGGCGTAGACCAGGCCCAGTTCGGCCATCATCGCGTCGCGTCGCACCTTGGCGATCACGGACGCGGCGGCGACCGCGATGCAGGACTGGTCGCCCTTGATGACCGTGCGGACTTGCCATGGCGCGCCCAGGTAGTTGTGCTTGCCGTCGAGAATGATCGCGTCCGGCTGAACCGGCAGCGCCTCCAGGGCCCGGACTGCCGCGAGCCGCAGGGCCGCGGTCATGCCCAGTGCGTCGATCTCCTCGGGCGAGGAGTGCCCCAGGGCGTACGACGTGACCCACTCGCCGAGCACTTCGCACAGTTCGGTGCGGCGCTTGGGGGTCAGCAGCTTGGAATCGGTGAGACCGTCGGGCGGCCGGCGCAGACCGGTGATGGCTGCGCAGACGCTGACCGGACCGGCCCAGGCTCCGCGCCCGACCTCGTCGATACCTGCAACGACCTTGGCGCCCGTCGTGGCGCGCAATGATCGCTCGACGGAATGGGTGGGGGGCTCGTACGGCATGGCGCCAGCAAGGTTACGCCTATTCGGCTCAGCCGTCCGCACCGGATCCCCACCTGGTGGGAAACGGTGCGGGCAGCCGCATGAGCAGCATGCGAACGGGACCCGCCGCTTCCGCTACCGATGGGTATGCGGAAGCTGGATCAGGCGAGGCGCGGCCGGCGCCGGAGGCTGCCGTTCCCTCGCCCCGAGCGGAGCCGTGCGGGGTGAAGTAGCCGCCCGAGGCCGGTGGTTGGAGGACGCCCGGAAGACGGCAGCGGACCGCAGCGGACGGATACGGCGGATGGGCGCGACGAACAGGCGCGAGCACGCCGCAGCGGGCGGGATGGGCGCGGAGCGAGGCGGTGGCCGTGCGTCAGTCGGCGAGGGTGGGTGTCCAGGACGGGAGCGGCTCGGTGCCTTCCAGCCATGCCTCAGGAGGGTGGCCGGCGTGCCCGGCGGCGACGATGCCGCCGACGATGGCGCACGTGGTGTCCACATCGCCGCCCGCCTGAGCAGTGGTCCAAAACGCCCGCTCGTAGTTGCCCAGATGCCGGGCCGCGGCCCAGAGCGCGAAGGGCACCGTGTCGTGGGCGCTGGTGCGCCGTCCACAGCCCAGGACGGCGGCGACGGTGCTGGAGTCGGCGTAGTCGAGCATGTCGCGGGCGCGGCGCAGTCCGGCCTGCACGGCGCTGCGCGGGATCAGCTCCAGCACACCGTCCAGCAGCTGTTCGGGGCCGGTGTCACGGGCCGGGTCGGCCACCAGGGCGGCCGCGGCGGCGACGGCCATGGCGCCGACGACGGCCTCACGGTGCTGATGGGTGGTGTAGGCGGAGATCTCCGCCTGGTGGGTGGCCTGCTCGGGGTCGTCGGCGTACCAGGCGCCGAGGGGAGCGATACGCATGGCCGCTCCGTTGCCCCACGAGCCCTGACCGTTGAAGAGTCCCGATGCCAGCTCGCGCCAGTCCCCGCCCTCGCGGATCAGCCGCAGCATCCGATTGACGGCCGGGCCGTAGCCGCGGTCGAAGTCATGGCGGTCGGCGAAGGAGCGGGCGAGCGCGTCCTGATCGATCCGGCCGTGGGCGGTGAGCACGGCCAGGACGGAACAGGCCATCTCGGTGTCGTCGGTCCACTGCCAGGGGGAGGGAGGCAGCTCGCGGCGCTTGAGGGAGGGGTAATGGGCGGGGACGAAGAACTGGGATCCGAGCGCATCACCCACGGAGAGGCCGCGCAGGCTCGCCAGAGCTCGCGCACAGCGGTCTGCGTCACGGTGGTCGGGGGTCATCGCTGTGCACTCTAACCGGTGACGCCATAAGACTCGGGTACACACCAGCGCTCGAAGGGCCGGTCCAGGCTGTAGCGGCCGTCCGGACCGAGCAGCAGGATGCGCCGCTCCGCGTTGTCGGGGTTGGACAGCGACTCGAAGTCGGCCACCGTCCAGTGGAACCACCGCATGCAGAACAGTCTCATGGTGAGACCGTGCGTGACGATGAGGACGTTCGGCGGGTGGTCCGGGTCCTCGAAGCTGCGCCACAGGCTCTCCAGGAACGCCCCGACCCGGTCGTAGACATCGGCCCCGGACTCGCCCTGGGCGAAGCGGTAGAAGAAGTGACCGTAGGCGTCCCGGTAGGCCTTCTGCCGTCGCACGTCGTCGCGGTCCTGCCAGTTCCCCCAGTCCTGCTCGCGCAGCCGGGGCTCCTCGCGCACCCGGACCCTGGCGGGATCGAGGCCGAGTTCGCGGAAGGTCTGGTGGGTTCGGCGGTAGGGCGAGACATAGGCGGAGACCCGTTCCTCGCCGAACATCTCGCGCAGCGGACCGCCGGCTTCCTTCGCCTGCCGCAGCCCGGTCTCGGTGAGGGAGAGCGCATGATCGGGCTCCCGCTCGTACACGGTGTCATCGACATTCCCCGCCGACTCTCCATGGCGGATGAGGACGATGCGTCGGGGCCGAGCCATGCCGCCAGCCTAAATCGCCCGCTTTGTACATGCCGCACGCAGTCAAGGGACCACAGCAGGACGGCGAGCCTCGCCGCGACCCCGGCAAGGCCACGGCGGCACGCGGCGGGCAGCGACCGACCGCGGTGCCGACCGGCATCGCGTAATGAGTTCCGAGCGGACATTCCCCCTCCTCACGCAAATGCAACCCTCGTCGCATTACGATGAGGATGACACGGGCAACGCACTAATGCAACAGGAGTAGCAATTGTCTGACGAGACGGTGCACGAGAACGGGCGCGGGACCGGTGAGACCACGCCCACCCCCGGCACCCGGCGTCCGGGCGGCCGTACCGCCCGTACCCGTGCCGCCGTCCGCGACGCCGTACTGGCCGGGCTCACCGAGCACGGTTATCCGGGCTTGACCGTCGAATACGTCGCGGCCCACTCCGGGGTGCACAAGACGACGCTGTATCGCCGCTGGAAGGACGTGGAGGGCCTGCTGGCGGACGCCCTCGACCTCGCGGGCGAGGACAGCTGGACCCCACCCGACACCGGGTCCCTGGAAGGTGATCTGCGCGCTCTGGCCCGCGAGGTCGTCGTGTCCTTCACCGACCCCGCGGTAGCCGCGTCGGGCTCCGCGATGATCGCCGCCGCCTTCCACTCGGAGCGGGCGGCCGTGGCGCTGCGTGACTACTACGCCGAGCGGTTCGCGCGCTGCGAGGTACTCGTCGAGCGGGCCGTCGAGCGCGGGGAATTGCCGGCGACGCCGGGCTCCGCGCCCGATACCCCGGAAGCCGGCCCGCCACATTCCGCTTCCGGCACCACCGCAGCCGGTGCCATCGACGCCGGCGCACTCGCCCGCGCCGTCTCCGCGCCGCTCTTTTTCCGCCTGTTCATCACCCGGGAGCCGGTGGACGACGCCCTCGCGGACCAGGCCGCGGCGGCCGCACTGGCCGCGGCCCGCGCCGGGGCGTTCACCACCGGGAGTACGGCCGGCACCTCCCCCGGCGCCGCCTCCTGACCACTGTCCTCACACCGTCCACGACGGTTCGAGCTGCACCACATCGCCCGCGATCGCCCTGACATCGGCGGCTATCTGGGCCCGCAGCGCCAGCCGCTCCACCCGTTCGGGCCGGTACTTCCCCCGCTCGGCCGCCGACTGCCACATCGACAGCACCAAGAACTCCTCCCCCGGAGCCCGTCCCAGCATCCCCCGCAGCATTCCCGGCGAACCCGCCATGGCGGGGTTCCAGACCTTCTCCTGCATCAGCATGAAGTGATCCACCCGGTCCTGGCGCACCTGGCAGTGCGCCAGCCGCAGCACATCCACGTCGGCGAACGACGGACGGAAGCCCACCTTCACATCAAACTCGTGCTCGAAGAGCCGCACTTGGGCGTCCTTGAACATGCCGGCCTGGGCGGCCGCCAGCCGGTCGTGGGAGCGCGCCATGAAGGAGTCGTAGAAGGCCCGGCTCTCCCAGAAGGCCACCAGATGCGCCACGCCCGGCCGCCCACGGCTCCACCCCCCGCCCTGCCCTCGGAACCCCGGCTCACCCAGCAGCCCCGCCCATTTCCGCTGCCCCCGCTCGAACCCTCGACGGTCCACAACGGTGAGGCGAATCCACTTGACCAGCACCGCGCCATCGTACGGCCCAGGGGCGAGCCGGGATCACTGCGCGTCACCTTCCGAACGGCCCGAACTTCCTTACGGGCGCGGGTCGATCGGCGCGAGAACACCCAGCCGCCGCTCCACCGCCTCGGCCGCCTCCAGGCACAGGTCCTCCCGGTAGGAGCGCCCGATCAGCTGCACGCCGTACGGGAGCCCCTCCACCACCCCGGTGGGGACGGCCACCGCAGGCACACCGACGAAACTGGTGGCGGTGCAGAGCCGCAGGGCACGCTGTATCCGCTGATGGCTCTCCTCGTCCCGCAGCTCCTCCCCGGGTGCGAACGGCGGATCGGTGAACACGGGCGCCAGGACGAGCGGATACTCCTCCAGGAACACCGCCCAGTCCCGCTGGAGCCCCATCCGCACCCCGGTGAGCCGCAGGTACTCCGCCAGTTCCACGGGGCGGAACGTCGCCATCGCCCGCTCGATATAGCGATGGCCGCCCTCCCCGAGCAGCGGCTTGACCACCGGCCAGGTGGTGGCGAACTCCGTGACCGTCATCCGGCCGTAGGCGTCGAGGGCGTCCTCCAGCCGCGGTACGTCCGCCACCTCGCACACCTCGTAGCCCGCGTCCCGGAGCGCCTCGGCCGCACTCTGCACGGCCCGGCGCACCACGGGGTGCACCCCGTGGCCTCCGGGGTCGGTCACCATCGCCACCTTCAAGGGGCGTCCCAACGGCTCCCCGTAGGGCGGCACCGGAACGGCCCGCGGGTCGCGCGGATCGGCCCCGGCCAGCACCTCGTACGCCAGCCGCAGATCATCGACCGTACGGGCCAGGGGGCCGTCGACCACGAGGACCTGTGCGGCGAGGGACGGGTCGTCGGGCCCGAGGCGGTGATCGGCGGCGAACCGCCCGTAGGTCGGCTTCAGCCCCGCGACGCCACAGAAGGACGCGGGAAGCCGCACCGACCCTCCGGAGTCGTTGCCGAGGCCGAGCGGGGCCATGCCGCTCGCCACGGCCGCGGCGTCGCCGCCACTGCTGCCGCCCGGTGTGACCGCGCGGCTCCAGGGGTTCACGGTGTCCCGAACAGCTCGCTGCGGGTATGGATCCCGGCGAGGATGAGCGTCGGGATGTTGCTGTGCCCGATCGGGATGCCCCCGGCCGCGCGCAGCCGCGACACCGGGGGCGCATCGCAGTGCGCGACAGCGTTCCGGAAGCGCTTCGCGCCGTAGGTCGTCGGCACCCCCTCGATGGCCGTGGTCTCCTTCACGGTGAACGGCACCCCGGCCAGCGGCCCCAGCCGCTCCCCCGCCGCGCGTCCGCGGTCGGTCCGCGCCGCCTCGTCCAGTGCCCGCTCGGCGAGGAGCTGGGTGACGGCGTTGACGGCCGGATTGACCTCGGCGATCCGCGCCAGATGCGCCTCGGCCAGCTCCACCGCCGACACCTCGCCGGTACGCACCGCCGTCGCCTGGGCCCGGGCCGTCATTTTCCACAGCGTGTCGCGCATGTCCCCACCCTCTTGTGCTCCTGGACGGCCCCCACGCGAACCGCTTCAGGCCGTCTTCGCATTTTTCCGATGCGCTTGCATCGGTTCAGTGATCGTAACCTGATTACCGATACGAACGCATCGAAAAAACGGAGTGCGGGGCATGCCCAAGCAGGTCGACCACGAGAGCCGGCGCCGGCAGATCGCCGATGCCGTGTGCCAACTCGCCGACGAGAGCGGGCTGGAGGGCGTCACACTCCGCGACGTGGCGGGCCGCGCGCAGGTGTCCATGGGGGCCGTCCAGCGCTGCTTCGGCACCAAGGAGGAGATGCTGGTCTTCGCGCTCGGCCAGATCGGCGAGCGGGTCGCCACACGGGTGTCGGCCCGGCTCACCGCATCGCCCGCCCAGTCGGCCCGTACAGCGCTGGGGCACGCGGCGACCGAGGTGTCGCTGGTCCACGAGGAGCACCGCGCCGAGGCACGGGTCTGGCTGGCCTTCGTGGCACAGGCCGCGGTCAGTCCGCCGCTGGCCGGAATTCTGCGCACCAACTACGCACACCTGCAGGTGCTGTTCGCGCGGCTGATCGCCGAAGCCTCCGACACCCCCGACCCGGACCGCGCGGCCCGCACCCTCCTCGCCCTGGCCGACGGCCTCACCACCCACGTCCTGATCGGCCACCTCTCCCCCGCCGAGGCGCTGGACGTCCTGGACGGCCAGCTCCGCCGCCTCTGGAACGAGCGGGCGCACTGAGCGGACCCTGCGACCCACAACACCGCGCAGGGCACTTTCAAGCCACCGCAGGCCGAGCCAAACCGTGGGTGACCAGGGCCAGTTCGCCCCGCCCAGGGGCCGCCGGGCGTGGCACGATGGTCAGTCAACGGGAAGTCCCGGGAGGGGTCCGCGTGCCCGCGTGGACCGCGCCGCGTCCCCGGGAGATGACGGGAGGGAAGTCCGGTGAGCACGTTCAACAAAGGGATCGAGAAGGTCGAGGTGACGCTCAAGTGGGATCCCAGCCCCCTCGGGACGCCGGACAATGACCTCGACATCGTCGCGGCGACGTACACGGCCGACGCGCCGCACGGCGATCCGGCCTATCTGGTGCACTTCGACAGCCGCTCGCCCGACGGGACCATCACCCTCAACCGGGACAGCAGGACCGGCCAGGGGTTCGGCTTCGACGAGATCATGACCCTGGAGCTGGACCGGCTGTCCGACACCTACACCCGGGTGATCGTGGGGGTGGGCCATCCAGCAGGGCGAGGGCCGCAAGGTCTTCGGCGACATAGAGAACACGGTCGTACGGATCCGCGAGGCTACACCGACCTGGCCGAGAACGACTTCGGCGAGGTCGCGGGGGCGACCGCGGCGACGGTCGCCGAGTTCGTCCGGGACGAGTCGGGACAGTGGCGCATCCACGCGACGCTCCGGGGGTTCGACACCGACCCGGACGGGTTCGCCCTCCCTGATGGGCCGCTGACCGGGCAGCCGACGGGGAGCGGCACAGGCCACGGAGCAAGAAGAGAGGGGACCGGCCGGCGCCGGTCCCCCCTCTTCTTGCTCCGTGGCCTGTGCCGCTCCCCGTCGGCTGCCCGGTCAGCGGCCCATCAGGGAGGCGAACCCGTCCGGGTCGGTGTCGAACCCCCGGAGCGTCGCGTGGATGCGCCACTGTCCCGACTCGTCCCGGACGAACTCGGCGACCGTCGCCGCGGTCGCCCCCGCGACCTCGCCGAAGTCGTTCTCGGCCAGGTCGGTGTAGCCCTCGCGGATCCGTACGACCGTGTTCTCTATGTCGCCGAAGACCTTGCGGCCCTCGCCCTGCTGGATGGCCACCCCCACGATCACCCGGGTGTAGTGTCGGACAGCCGTCCAGCTCCAGGGTCATGATCTCGTCGAAGCCGAACCCCTGGCCGGTCCTGCTGTCCCGGTTGAGGGTGATGGTCCCGTCGGGCGAGCGGCTGTCGAAGTGCACCAGATAGGCCGGATCGCCGTGCGGCGCGTCGGCCGTGGTACGTCGCCGCGACGATGTCGAGGTCATTGTCCGGCGTCCCGAGGGGGCTGGGATCCCACTTGAGCGTCACCTCGACCTTCTCGATCCCTTTGTTGAACGTGCTCACCGGACTTCCCTCCCGTCATCTCCCGGGGACGCGGCGCGGTCCACGCGGGCACGCGGACCCCTACCCCGGGACTTCCCGTTGACTGACCATCGTGCCACGCCCGGCGGCCCCTGGGCGGGGCGAACTGGCCCTGGGTCACCCACGGTTTGGCTCGGCCTGCGGTGGCTTGAAAGTGCCCTGCGCGTGTGTGGTGGGTCGCAGGGTCCGCTCAGTGCGCCCGCTCGTTCCAGAGGCGGCGGAGCTGGCCGTCCAGGACGTCCAGCGCCTCGGCGGGGGAGAGGTGGCCGATCAGGACGTGGGTGGTGAGGCCGTCGGCCAGGGCGAGGAGGGTGCGGGCCGCGCGGGTCCGGGTCGGGGGTGTCGGAGGCTTCGGCGATCAGCCGCGCGAACAGCACCTGCAGGTGTGCGTAGTTGGTGCGCAGAATTCCGGCCAGCGGCGGACTGACCGCGGCCTGTGCCACGAAGGCCAGCCAGACCCGTGCCTCGGCGCGGTGCTCCTCGTGGACCAGCGACACCTCGGTCGCCGCGTGCCCCAGCGCTGTACGGGCCGACTGGGCGGGCGATGCGGTGAGCCGGGCCGACACCCGTGTGGCGACCCGCTCGCCGATCTGGCCGAGCGCGAAGACCAGCATCTCCTCCTTGGTGCCGAAGCAGCGCTGGACGGCCCCCATGGACACCTGCGCGCGGCCCGCCACGTCGCGGAGTGTGACGCCCTCCAGCCCGCTCTCGTCGGCGAGTTGGCACACGGCATCGGCGATCTGCCGGCGCCGGCTCTCGTGGTCGACCTGCTTGGGCATGCCCCGCACTCCGTTTTTTCGATGCGTTCGTATCGGTAATCAGTTACGATCACTGAACCGATGCAAGCGCATCGGAAAAATGCGAAGACGGCCTGAAGCGGTTCGCGTGGGGGCCGTCCAGGAGCACAAGAGGGTGGGGACCATGCGCGACACGCTGTGGAAAAATGACGGCCCGGGCCCAGGCGACGGCGGTGCGTACCGGCGAGGTGTCGGCGGTGGAGCTGGCCGAGGCGCATCTGGCGCGGATCGCCGAGGTCAATCCGGCCGTCAACGCCGTCACCCAGCTCCTCGCCGAGCGGGCACTGGACGAGGCGGCGCGGACCGACCGCGGACGCGCGGCGGGGGAGCGGCTGGGGCCGCTGGCCGGGGTGCCGTTCACCGTGAAGGAGACCACGGCCATCGAGGGGGTGCCGACGACCTACGGCGCGAAGCGCTTCCGGAACGCTGTCGCGCACTGCGATGCGCCCCCGGTGTCGCGGCTGCGCGCGGCCGGGGGCATCCCGATCGGGCACAGCACATCCCGACGCTCATCCTCGCCGGGATCCATACCCGCAGCGAGCTGTTCGGGGACACCGTGAACCCCTGGAGCCGCGCGGTCACACCGGGCGGCAGGCAGTGGCGGCGACGCCGCGGCCGTGGCGAGCGGCATGGCCCCGCTCGGCCTCGGCAACGACTCCGGAGGGTCGGTGCGGCTTCCCGCGTCCTTCTGTGGCGTCGCGGGGCTGAAGCCGACCTACGGGCGGTTCGCCGCCGATCACCGCCTCGGGCCCGACGACCCGTCCCTCGCCGCACAGGTCCTCGTGGTCGACGGCCCCCTGGCCCGTACGGTCGATGATCTGCGGCTGGCGTACGAGGTGCTGGCCGGGGCCGATCCGCGCGACCCGCGGGCCGTTCCGGTGCCGCCCTACGGGGAGCCGTTGGGACGCCCCTTGAAGGTGGCGATGGTGACCGACCCCGGAGGCCACGGGGTGCACCCCGTGGTGCGCCGGGCCGTGCAGAGTGCGGCCGAGGCGCTCCGGGACGCGGCTACGAGGTGTGGCGAGGGGCGGACGTACCGCGGCTGGAGGACGCCCTCGACGCCTACGGCCGGATGACGGTCACGGAGTTCGCCACCACCTGGCCGGTGGTCAGAGCCGCTGCTCGGGGAGGGCGGCCATCGCTATATCGAGCGGGCGATGGCGACGTTCCGCCCCGTGGAACTGGCGGAGTACCTGCGGCTCACCGGGGGTGCGGATGGGGCTCCAGCGGGACTGGGCGGTGTTCCTGGAGGAGTATCCGCTCGTCCTGGCGCCCGTGTTCACCGATCCGCCGTTCGCACCCGGGGAGGAGCTGCGGGACGAGGAGAGCCATCAGCGGATACAGCGTGCCCTGCGGCTCTGCACCGCCACCAGTTTCGTCGGTGTGCCTGCGGTGGCCGTCCCCACCGGGGTGGTGGAGGGGCTCCCGTACGGCGTGCAGCTGATCGGGCGCTCCTACCGGGAGGACCTGTGCCTGGAGGCGGCCGAGGCGGTGGAGCGGCGGCTGGGTGTTCTCGCGCCGATCGACCCGCGCCCGTAAGGAAGTTCGGGCCGTTCGGAAGGTGACGCGCAGTGATCCCGGCTCGCCCCTGGGCCGTACGATGGCGCGGTGCTGGTCAAGTGGATTCGCCTCACCGTTGTGGACCGTCGAGGGTTCGAGCGGGGGCAGCGGAAATGGGCGGGGCTGCTGGGTGAGCCGGGGTTCCGAGGGCAGGGCGGGGGGTGGAGCCGTGGGCGGCCGGGCGTGGCGCATCTGGTGGCCTTCTGGGAGAGCCGGGCCTTCTACGACTCCTTCATGGCGCGCTCCCACGACCGGCTGGCGGCCGCCCAGGCCGGCATGTTCAAGGACGCCCAAGTGCGGCTCTTCGAGCACGAGTTTGATGTGAAGGTGGGCTTCCGTCCGTCGTTCGCCGACGTGGATGTGCTGCGGCTGGCGCACTGCCAGGTGCGCCAGGACCGGGTGGATCACTTCATGCTGATGCAGGAGAAGGTCTGGAACCCCGCCATGGCGGGTTCGCCGGGAATGCTGCGGGGGATGCTGGGACGGGCTCCGGGGAGGAGTTCTTGGTGCTGTCGATGTGGCAGTCGGCGGCCGAGCGGGGGAAGTACCGGCCCGAACGGGTGGAGCGGCTGGCGCTGCGGGCCCAGATAGCCGCCGATGTCAGGGCGATCGCGGGCGATGTGGTGCAGCTCGAACCGTCGTGGACGGTGTGAGGACAGTGGTCAGGAGGCGGCGCCGGGGGAGGTGCCGGCCGTACTCCCGGTGGTGAACGCCCCGGCGCGGGCCGCGGCCAGTGCGGCCGCCGCGGCCTGGTCCGCGAGGGCGTCGTCCACCGGCTCCCGGGTGATGAACAGGCGGAAAAAGAGCGGCGCGGAGACGGCGCGGGCGAGTGCGCCGGCGTCGATGGCACCGGCTGCGGTGGTGCCGGAAGCGGAATGTGGCGGGCCGGCTTCCGGGGTATCGGGCGCGGAGCCCGGCGTCGCCGGCAATTCCCCGCGCTCGACGGCCCGCTCGACGAGTACCTCGCAGCGCGCGAACCGCTCGGCGTAGTAGTCACGCAGCGCCACGGCCGCCCGCTCCGAGTGGAAGGCGGCGGCGATCATCGCGGAGCCCGACGCGGCTACCGCGGGGTCGGTGAAGGACACGACGACCTCGCGGGCCAGAGCGCGCAGATCACCTTCCAGGGACCCGGTGTCGGGTGGGGTCCAGCTGTCCTCGCCCGCGAGGTCGAGGGCGTCCGCCAGCAGGCCCTCCACGTCCTTCCAGCGGCGATACAGCGTCGTCTTGTGCACCCCGGAGTGGGCCGCGACGTATTCGACGGTCAAGCCCGGATAACCGTGCTCGGTGAGCCCGGCCAGTACGGCGTCGCGGACGGCGGCACGGGTACGGGCGGTACGGCCGCCCGGACGCCGGGTGCCGGGGGTGGGCGTGGTCTCACCGGTCCCGCGCCCGTTCTCGTGCACCGTCTCGTCAGACAATTGCTACTCCTGTTGCATTAGTGCGTTGCCCGTGTCATCCTCATCGTAATGCGACGAGGGTTGCATTTGCGTGAGGAGGGGGAATGTCCGCTCGGAACTCATTACGCGATGCCGGTCGGCACCGCGGTCGGTCGCTGCCCGCCGCGTGCCGCCGTGGCCTTGCCGGGGTCGCGGCGAGGCTCGCCGTCCTGCTGTGGTCCCTTGACTGCGTGCGGCATGTACAAAGCGGGCGATTTAGGCTGGCGGCATGGCTCGGCCCCGACGCATCGTCCTCATCCGCCATGGAGAGTCGGCGGGGAATGTCGATGACACCGTGTACGAGCGGGAGCCCGATCATGCGCTCTCCCTCACCGAGACCGGGCTGCGGCAGGCGAAGGAAGCCGGCGGTCCGCTGCGCGAGATGTTCGGCGAGGAACGGGTCTCCGCCTATGTCTCGCCCTACCGCCGAACCCACCAGACCTTCCGCGAACTCGGCCTCGATCCCGCCAGGGTCCGGGTGCGCGAGGAGCCCCGGCTGCGCGAGCAGGACTGGGGGAACTGGCAGGACCGCGACGACGTGCGACGGCAGAAGGCCTACCGGGACGCCTACGGTCACTTCTTCTACCGCTTCGCCCAGGGCGAGTCCGGGGCCGATGTCTACGACCGGGTCGGGGCGTTCCTGGAGAGCCTGTGGCGCAGCTTCGAGGACCCGGACCACCCGCCGAACGTCCTCATCGTCACGCACGGTCTCACCATGAGACTGTTCTGCATGCGGTGGTTCCACTGGACGGTGGCCGACTTCGAGTCGCTGTCCAACCCCGACAACGCGGAGCGGCGCATCCTGCTGCTCGGTCCGGACGGCCGCTACAGCCTGGACCGGCCCTTCGAGCGCTGGTGTGTACCCGAGTCTTATGGCGTCACCGGTTAGAGTGCACAGCGATGACCCCCGACCACCGTGACGCAGACCGCTGTGCGCGAGCTCTGGCGAGCCTGCGCGGCCTCTCCGTGGGTGATGCGCTCGGATCCCAGTTCTTCGTCCCCGCCCATTACCCCTCCCTCAAGCGCCGCGAGCTGCCTCCCTCCCCCTGGCAGTGGACCGACGACACCGAGATGGCCTGTTCCGTCCTGGCCGTGCTCACCGCCCACGGCCGGATCGATCAGGACGCGCTCGCCCGCTCCTTCGCCGACCGCCATGACTTCGACCGCGGCTACGGCCCGGCCGTCAATCGGATGCTGCGGCTGATCCGCGAGGGCGGGGACTGGCGCGAGCTGGCATCGGGACTCTTCAACGGTCAGGGCTCGTGGGGCAACGGAGCGGCCATGCGTATCGCTCCCCTCGGCGCCTGGTACGCCGACGACCCCGAGCAGGCCACCCACCAGGCGGAGATCTCCGCCTACACCACCCATCAGCACCGTGAGGCCGTCGTCGGCGCCATGGCCGTCGCCGCCGCGGCCGCCCTGGTGGCCGACCCGGCCCGTGACACCGGCCCCGAACAGCTGCTGGACGGTGTGCTGGAGCTGATCCCGCGCAGCGCCGTGCAGGCCGGACTGCGCCGCGCCCGCGACATGCTCGACTACGCCGACTCCAGCACCGTCGCCGCCGTCCTGGGCTGTGGACGGCGCACCAGCGCCCACGACACGGTGCCCTTCGCGCTCTGGGCCGCGGCCCGGCATCTGGGCAACTACGAGCGGGCGTTTTGGACCACTGCTCAGGCGGGCGGCGATGTGGACACCACGTGCGCCATCGTCGGCGGCATCGTCGCCGCCGGGCACGCCGGCCACCCTCCTGAGGCATGGCTGGAAGGCACCGAGCCGCTCCCGTCCTGGACACCCACCCTCGCCGACTGACGCACGGCCACCGCCTCGCTCCGCGCCCATCCCGCCCGCTGCGGCGTGCTCGCGCCTGTTCGTCGCGCCCATCCGCCGTATCCGTCCGCTGCGGTCCGCTGCCGTCTTCCGGGCGTCCTCCAACCACCGGCCTCGGGCGGCTACTTCACCCCGCACGGCTCCGCTCGGGGCGAGGGAACGGCAGCCTCCGGCGCCGGCCGCGCCTCGCCTGATCCAGCTTCCGCATACCCATCGGTAGCGGAAGCGGCGGGTCCCGTTCGCATGCTGCTCATGCGGCTGCCCGCACCGTTTCCCACCAGGTGGGGATCCGGTGCGGACGGCTGAGCCGAATAGGCGTAACCTTGCTGGCGCCATGCCGTACGAGCCCCCCACCCATTCCGTCGAGCGATCATTGCGCGCCACGACGGGCGCCAAGGTCGTTGCAGGTATCGACGAGGTCGGGCGCGGAGCCTGGGCCGGTCCGGTCAGCGTCTGCGCAGCCATCACCGGTCTGCGCCGGCCGCCCGACGGTCTCACCGATTCCAAGCTGCTGACCCCCAAGCGCCGCACCGAACTGTGCGAAGTGCTCGGCGAGTGGGTCACGTCGTACGCCCTGGGGCACTCCTCGCCCGAGGAGATCGACGCACTGGGCATGACCGCGGCCCTGCGGCTCGCGGCAGTCCGGGCCCTGGAGGCGCTGCCGGTTCAGCCGGACGCGATCATTCTCGACGGCAAGCACAACTACCTGGGCGCGCCATGGCAAGTCCGCACGGTCATCAAGGGCGACCAGTCCTGCATCGCGGTCGCCGCCGCGTCCGTGATCGCCAAGGTGCGACGCGACGCGATGATGGCCGAACTGGGCCTGGTCTACGCCGACTTCGACTTCGCGGCCAACGCAGGCTACCCCTCACCGACCCATCGCATTGCCCTGGAGGAGTACGGTCCTACGCCGCACCACCGAGTGTCGTGGTCCTACATGGATGCCCTGCCCCGCTGGCGGCATCTGAAGAAGGCGCGCATCACCCCCGAAGCAGCCGCTCTGGAAGCCGGTGGCCAACTCGGCTTCGATTTCTGAGCGGTACGCACATCAATTCGGTACCCGATGACGCGTTCCGCACTTACGTTTGATAGACATCCCTTTATGCCTCTCATCCCCGAGGAGCCTCAGATTCACGAGAGTGTCCCGGGTCCCCGCGCAACTCCGGCCGCCGGCCGTACCGCGCCGACCCCCCGTCCCGTTCCTGGTCCCGGTCCCCGCCCCGCGCCGCCGCGTGGCCCCGCGTCCAGTGTCCGTCCGGGCAAGCCCGGACCTGCTGCCCCGCCGCGTGGTCCTGTCGCCGCTCCGCCGGCGCAGCGCACCAGCTCCCCGCAGCCGCCCGCCGGCCAGCCCGGCGCCGCCGCGGGAGCACAGCTCCAGCTGATCCCGGCACCCGCCGCCGGCGCCGTCGACGCCGCCGACGAGGCCGTCGACCTGCTGCTGGACTCCGGGCGTGCGCCGGGCGACATCCTGATGCTGACCACCGGTGAAACGCACCCGTGGGCCGCGCATGAACTGTCCTTCGGCGAGGCGTCCTACTGGGCCCAACACGACGCCGCGGACGATGTGTTCTACGCGGACGCCGGTGCCGAGCGTGCCACCGGCCGGCCCGTCGTGGTCGTCGCCATGAACGGCGGTACGGACGAGGTCACCGCGCAGGCGCTGCCCGCGGCGATGGCCCGTGCCGGAACGCTGCTGATCGTCTGCGGCGACCCGCAGCGGATCAACACCGTTCTCGGAGCACCCGCCTGACCGCTTCCGGTTCGCAACAGCCCGTCGGCCCCGAAGGCCGTCGGGCTCGCTTGCGCTCCGGCCCGGACGAGGTCGGGACGCCGGGCCGGGGGCTTCGGCGGAGAGGCGGAGGTGTGCCGGTCGTGACCGTCTGACTTCTGCCACCACCGGGATGCGCGGGCCGTCTGCCGTGGGTCATGGCACGCCCGGCGAGGTGCCTGCTTCTGCCGCCGGAAGCCGGGCGTACGTCCGCCCGGTCCGCTCAGCGTGCGGCCGTGTGCCGATGGGCTTCCGGGGCGCCGCCTCCCGTGCGCCGCGCCATCGACCGGTTCGGTGCGGCGGGCAGAGGCGCGGCCGTATGGGGCGCCTCGGGGCGCGCCGCCGTCGTGCGACGAGTCTCCATCCGTTCCGCCCCCGTCCGGCGTGCTGCCGTGACGGGCTTGTCCACGGTGGACGGTTTGGGGCGGCGCCCGCCCCGGCCCTCTCCCAGCACCTGCCAGCGGTCCGGGGTCAGCGTGATGTATGCCCCGCAACGGAGCCCGTGCAGCGTGCAGGCGTCGCGCAGCCCCCACATCCAGGCCCCGTCCGTCTCCGTCCACAAAGGCTCGCCCTCACGGCAGTAGAGCAGCACGGCGGTCCGGACCGGGGCGCGCAGCCGCAGGTCGTGCGGGATCACCCGGCGCAGATGCACCAGGAGCGCATTGCGGAACTCCCAGCCGTCGGGAGCGGCCGTGAGCTCCGTGAACGAGGCGCTGGCCGTCACCCGCTCCTGCACGTCGAGCACTGCGACGATGGCCGTCGACGGCACCGGCCGGTGACGGTCGTGCAGGCCGGCGACGACCTCACGGGGATTGCGCAGCAACGGGATGCCGGCCGAGGCCCATTCGGCGGGCTCCAGCATGCGGCCGAGTCGTGCGGCGGAGTCGGCGGACGTGGGCGGGGGCACCTGCGGGGGCGGGGCGAAGCCGAAGGTCACGTTCCTCCCATCGTCTACGCGTCCGCACGTCGGGCGGCGGCCTGGCGCGGATGGGCACCACGGCATGGCCCTGCCTGACCACGGACGGCCGGTACGGGGAAGCAACTCCAATTCTCGCGGTCGTACAGGCATGCGGCAACGAGCAATTCCCGCCCGTGACCGGAATCGCCCGGGGAGTGGCAAATGTTCCTTCCCGTCGCCGCGTGCCGTACGGCCCCTAGCCCTGTACGGCGAGGACCAGCGGAAACACCTCCGCTGCCCCCGCCCGGCGCAGCAGCCGGGCGGCCACGGCCAGCGTCCAGCCGGTATCGGCGTAGTCGTCCACCAGCAGCACCGGACCGCCCGCCGACTCCAACGCCTGCGCCAGCTCGGGTGGTACGCCCAGCGAACCGTCCAGAGCCCGGAGCCGCTGGGCACTGTTGCTGCGCGGAATCCTGCCGTCGGCACCGTCGTCCACCGAGGTCACCGCGCCCAGGAACGGCATGCGGCCGACTGCGGCGATCCGCTCGGCCAGCGACCGGATCAGCTGCGGGCGGCTGCGCGAGGAGAGCGCGACGACGCCCACCGGGCGGGCCGGTGCGTCCGCCGCCCCCGAGGCCCAACCACCGGGGCCCTTGGCCCAGTCGGCGAGCACGGTGACCACCGCGGCCGCGACATCGTCGGGGACCGGGCCGTCCGGGGCCTGCGGGGCGAGCATCGGGCGCAGCCGGTTGCCCCACCCGATATCGGAGAGCCGGCCCAGTGCGCGGCCGGTCGCGGCCAGCTCACCTGCCGGGATACGCCCCTTGAGGTCGACACCGACGGCCGGCAGGCCCGTCGGCCACATCCGCCGCGGCTCCACTTCCACCCCGGGCCGTCCCAGCTCACCGCGCGCCCCCTCCAGCGCTGCGGCGGACACCTCGGTGGTGAACCGCGCCCCGGCACAGTTGTCGCAGCGCCCGCACGCCACGGCCGCCTCGTCGTCCAGCTGCCGTCGCAGGAACTCCATGCGGCAGCCCGTCGTGGTGGCGTACTCCCGCATCGCCTGCTGCTCGGCCTCGCGCTGGCGCGTCACCCACGCATAACGCTCGGCGTCGTACGACCACGGGCGGCCGGTGGAGGTCCAGCCACCCTTGACGCGCTGTACGGCGCCGTCCACATCGAGCACCTTGAGCATGATCTCCAGGCGTGAGCGGCGCAGTTTCGACCTGCGGCTCCAGGGCCGGCAGGGACAACCGGCCGGCCGGCGGCCGCCAGGACGTCCAGCGTCCGCCGCACCTGCTCCTCGGGCGGGAAGGCCAGCGAGGCGAAGTACTTCCAGATCGCCTCGTCCTCCCGCCCGGGCAGCAACAGCACCTCGGCGTGCTCGACCCCACGGCCGGCCCGGCCCACCTGCTGTTAGTACGCGATGGGGACGACGGCGAACCCATGTGCACCACGAAACCCAGGTCGGGCTTGTCGAAGCCCATGCCCAGCGCCGAGGTCGCCACCAGCGCCTTGACGCGATTGGCGAGCAGATCGTCCTCGGCCTGCTGGCGGTCGGCGTTCTCCGTCTTGCCGGTGTACGAGGAGACCGTGTGACCCCGATGACGCAGGAAGGCCGTGACCTCCTCGGCTGCGGCAACGGTGAGCGTATAGATGATCCCCGAGCCCGGCAGCTCGTGCAGATGGTCCGCGAGCCAGGCGAGCCGGTGCGCGGCGTCCGGCAGCGGGAGGACGCCCAGGCTCAGGCTCTCCCGGTCCAGCGGCCCGCGCAGCACCAGTGCCTCGGTGGAGCCCACGCCCGTGCCGAGCTGTTCGGCGACATCGGCGGTCACCCGCGCGTTGGCCGTGGCCGTGGTGGCGAGCACGGGCACACGGGCGGGAGATCGGCGAGCATGGTGCGCAGCCGTCGGTAGTCCGGCCGGAAATCATGGCCCCAGTCGGAGATGCAGTGCGCTTCGTCGACCACCAGCAGACCGGTCGCCGCCGCGAGCTTGGGCAGCACCTGGTCGCGGAAGTCCGGGTTGTTGAGGCGCTCGGGGCTGACCCGCAGGACGTCCACCTCGCCGGCCGCCACCTCGGCCTGGACGGTGTCCCACTCCTCGGTGTTGGCGGAGTTGATCGTGCGGGCGCGGATCCCGGCCCGCGCGGCGGCCTCGACCTGATTGCGCATCAGCGCGAGCAGCGGGGAGACGATCACGGTCGGTCCGCTGCCGCGCTCACGCAGCAGCGCCGTCGCGACGAAATAGACCGCGGACTTGCCCCAGCCCGTGCGCTGTACGACCAGCGCGCGGCGGTGGTCGGCGACCAGCGCCTCGATCGCCCGCCACTGATCCTCGCGCAGCCTGGCCTCGCCGCCGGGATCCCCGACGAGGCGGGTCAGGACGGCATCGGCTGCGGCACGCAGATCTTCGTTGCTCATGCCCCCATGCAACCCA